>JAPKHB010000157.1 GCA_026647295.1 Planctomycetota bacterium
CAGGCACAACATGCGATACGCCAGCGGATCGATGCCGCGGTCGATCAGGCGCCGCTCCGGGGTCCCCCGGGGGCCCGCCCCGCTTCGGGGTATCATGCGCCGCGAGCCCTGGGCTCGGTCGGGAGGCGCGGCGGCGTCCCGACCCATCCCGGACGCCCCCGCATGAGCGCCCCCCCCAGCCCCACCTCCGAGCGCCCCGACCTCCTCGGGCCCGGGCTGCCCTTCGAGCGGCCCATCCTGGAACTCGAGCGCAAGATCGCCGAGTTGCGGGAGATCCCGGACGTGAGCCTCAACGGCGAACTCAAGCCGCTCGAGCGCAAGCGCGACCGGCTCCTCGCGGAGGTCTACGGGGGACTTTCGCCCTGGCAGGTGGTGGAGGTGGCCCGCCACAGCCGCCGGCCCCAGTTCCGCGACTACGTCCAGGGCATGTGCTCGGAGTTCGTGGAACTGTTCGGGGACCGCCTCTTCGGCGAGGACCCGGCGCTTAGCGTGGGCCTGGCGACCATCGAGGGGCGCCGGGTGCTGCTGATGGGCCACCGCAAGGGGCGCGAGACGCGCGAGAAGTTGGCCTGCAACTTCGGCTGCGCCCACCCCGAGGGCTACCGCAAGGCCCTGTCCAAGATGCGCCTGGCCGAGCGCTTCGGCCTGCCGGTCGTGAGCCTGATCAACACCCCCGGCGCCTACCCCGGCGTCGGGGCCGAGGAGCGGGGCCAGGCCTGGGCCATCGCCGAGAACATCCTGGAGATGTGCCGGCTCAAGGTGCCCACGGTGTGCGTGATCATCGGCGAGGGCGGCAGCGGCGGGGCGCTGGGCATCGGCGTCGGCGACCGCGTGCTGATGCTGGAATACGCCTACTACTCCGTCATCTCGCCCGAGGGCTGCGCCGGCATCCTCTGGCACGACGGCAAGCGCGCCTCGGACGCGGCCAAGGCCCTGCGCCTGACCAGCGCCGACCTGCTCCGGCTCAAGGTCGTGGACGAGATCGTGCCCGAGCCGCTGGGGGCGGCCCACCGGGATCCGGTCCAGATGGTCGCCACGCTCAAGGCGACGCTGCTCAAGCACCTGGACGAGTTGAGCGCGATGGACCCCGCCGAGCGGCTGGAGCAGCGCTTCCGGCGCCTGCGCAACCTGGGCAACGGCCTGGAACCCCTGCCCGAGCCCGGCGCCGAGGAGCCGAACCGGCTGCTCCCGCCGGTGGCCGCGGCCGAGGACGATGCGCACTGACGCGGGGGCCGGCGGGCGTGCCCTGGCGGGCCGGTCGCCGCGGCGGCGGCTCCCCGTGCCCGGCCGGCGGGGGGTGCGCCTCGTGCTCGCGCTCCTCGTCGCCCTGCTCCCGTTCGCCCCCGGTGGGCCGGCCCGGGCCGGGGAGGACGCCCCGTCCGAGCGCTGGACCTTCCAAAAGCGCGGCGTCGAGGTCTTGATCGAGGTCGGCGGGCTCGACCCGGCCGTGAGCGCCGCGCTCGCCCGCCAGTTGGAGGCCCAGGGCTGGCGCCGGGTGGGGGGGGAACGCCAGGCCCCGGCCGCGGACGAACCTGGCGCTGTGGTGCCGCCCCCGCCCGGCACCCCCGCCGCGCCGAAGGAGGGCCCCGGGGGCCTCGGTCCGGAGGCGCTCAAGGACATCGAGGAACTGATCCGCGGCGGGGGCCGCTTCCCCGCCGGCTGGCGGCCCAACGCGCTGCGGGGATCGGCCGACGCCGGGAGAGCCGGGCAGGCGGAGGACCCCGACCGCCGGCCCGGCGCGCCGGGGGCTGGCCCGGGGCCCGCGGCAGCCCCCCTGGCCTTGGGCGGGGCGCTCGGGCGGTTGATCCTCGAGGCCCTCTCGGCCCGGGAGGATCCGGTCCGCGGCCCGGTCTACGAGGCCCTGCTGCGCGACGTCGCCGGCGCCCTGGTGGCGCTCTCCGGGCCCGGGGCCCGGCTGGAAGATCTGCTCGCGGGCCTGGGCGCGCGCCTCCTCAACGGCCTCGCGGACCCGGTCAGCGGCCCGATCTACCGGCGCCACCTGGGCGAGGTCCTGGAGGCCCTGGGGCAGGCGGCCCCGGGGTCGGCCGCCGGCGCGGCCGCGGGCCCCGGCCGCGCTTCGGCACCGTCCGAGCCGGCCCCGGCCCCCGCCCAGGGCGCGGGGCCGGGCGCGTTGCTCGGCGCCCGCGTCACCTTCCTCGGGCCCCTCCTCGGTGGGCCCGGCTGGCGCTTCGACGAGGTGCCGCCCGGCAGCCTGGCGGAGCAACTCGGGCTGCGCCCGGGGGACGTCCTGGTCTCGGTCGACGGGGTCGACGCCTCGCCGGCGGCGCGGGCGCTTCTGGCCGAGGCCGTTCGTGCCCGCGGCCAACTCACCCTCGGCGTCCGCCGTAAGGAGGGGCATGGCGAGGTGCTGGACGCGGCCTTCGAGTAGGCCGGGTCCGAAAGGAGTCCCATGCGTACCCTGACGCTCTCCCTGGCGGCGTCCCTGGCGCTGTGCGCCGCCTGGCCGGCCCCGGTCCGGGGGGAGGACCCTCCGGCCGGAAAGATGCAGGCCGAAGTCGAGCGGCTGGTCTCCGAACTGGGCCACGACGACTTCCGCACGCGCGAGGCCGCCTCCCGGCGCCTGGCCGAGTTGGGCGAGGCCGCCCGGCCGGTGCTGGAGCGCGCGCTCGCGCAGACCCAGAGCCCGGAGGTGACCTGGCGCGCCGAACAACTCCTGCGGCGTCTGGACGGCCGCAAGGCCCGCCCGCTGGGCGAGCCGCTGCGCGGCCCAGCGGAGGAGGGCCCCGCGCCCGCCCCGGCCCCGGGCGGCCCGGCGCCCCCTGCGCCGGATCCCGACGACCTGATGGAGTTCATGCGCCGGCAGTTCGAAGACCTCAAGGAGCGCCTGGGCGGGCGCCTTCGGATCGGCCAGATGGGCTTTCCGGGTCGGGTGGAGGCGCCCGGGCTGGTCCTCGAGCGGCGCTGGCCGTACGGGGCGGTGCTCGAGGTGCGGCGCACCGACGCCGCGGGGGCCGAGGGCGTCGAGCGGTATGAGGGGCGCGACCTGGCCGACATCCTGCGTCGCAACCCCACGTTGGAGCAGCACGCGGGGATGGCCGAGCTCAAGCGGCGCGACGCCGAGACCAGCCTGCCGGGCTTCGACGAGTTCTGGAGCGACGACTTCTTCAAGCGCCGCGGCGGCCCGCGGGCCGCCCCCTTCTCCGGGGGCTTCACGTTCAGCACCTCCGAGGGGCTCGAGATCCACCAGGGGCCCGACGGCGCCCGCGTGCGCGTGACGACGCGCGGCGAGGACGGCAAGGAGGAGGTCAAGGAGTACACGGGCAAGACCCTGGACGAGATCCGCGAACGGCACCCCGAGCTCGCCGAGAAGCTCGGCGGCCTGCGCGTGCACGTCGGCCCGCCCACCTTCTTCGGGCCGGGGGTCGGCCCGCGCCGCCTCGAGCCCGCGCCGCCGGCCACGCCGGGCCGCCAGGTGCGCTTTGGCGTGCTGCTCGCGCCCGTGGACGCCGCCCTCGCGCTGCACCTCAAGTTGCCGCGCGGCCAGGGGGCGCTGGTCGAGGCGGTGGTGCCCGACTCGACCGCGGCGCGGCTCGGCGTCGAGGCGCTGGACGTGATCGTCGCGCTGGACGGCGAGCCGGTCACGCACGGCGACGAACTGGCGCAGCGCCTACGGGCCCTGGCGCAGGACCCGGCTCTGCCCGTGCGCCTCGAGGTGATCCGCGCCGGCGCGCGCCTCACGCTCTCGCGCTGACCTTCGGCTCGGGGCGGGGGTCAGCGCGCCGCCGGGCCCGCCGCGGCGGCGGCCGGCTCGGCCTCGTAGGCCGGCTGCCCGGTGAGCGGCGCCTGCGCGAGGAAGCCCACGCAGCCCATCAGGTAGCCGCCCCCGATGGAGGGCAGCAGCACGAGGTCGCCCTCGCGGATGCGGTGCTCGGGCTGCTCGACGACGCCCGTCACGCGGCCCTCCGCGTCGATCACGCGCGCGAGGTTGCCGACGCGCAGCCCCTGGTCGAGCGCGATGAGGTTGCTCGCCGCCGAGACGTTGCCCGTGCGGTAGATCGAGCGGATCACGCGTTCGGGGGCGCAGAGCCGCTCGGCCAGGCCGTCCAGGATGCGTCCGTTGGCCTGGTGCGGGACGATGCGGGCGCGGGCCAGCGTGTCGGCCAGCGGGCCGCCGGTGCGGCGCAACTCGCGCGCGTCGTAGCCCAGGCAGGCCGCCGTGCAGGCCGCCATGCTCTGCACGGCGCTGCGCAGCACGGTCGGGCCGCTCTCCATCTCGACCAGCGCCTGCTCCACGAGTTGCACCCCGGGCTTGACCGCCCGCTCGGGAAAGCGCGCCACGTCCACGGGGATGTTCGCGTTGGCCAGGGTGATGTTGCGGGGGCTGTACTGGAACGAGAGGAAGGGGGGCAGCATCCCGCCCGCGCCGCCCTCGGCCCGCGAGACGATGGCCGCGCCCGCGCCGTCGCCGAAGATGATCGCCGTGAGCGGGTCGGCGAAGTTGAGCGCCTTGGAGATCGTCTCGGCGCCGACCACCAGCACGTGTTCGTAGACGCCCGAGGCCACCAGCGACCACGCCAGGCCGAGGCCGTAGACGCTGCCGGCGCAGGCCGCCATCAGGTTGAAGGTGGGGGTGTCGTGGGCGCCCAGCGCCTCGGCGAGGAGGCAGTGGTCGCCCGGGATGTGGTGGCTGGGCGTGAAGGAGGCGTAGATGATCATCCCCAGGTCGCGGCCCTCGAGCCCCGCCGACTCCAGCGCCCGGCGGGCCGCCACCAGCGCCAGGTCCGAGGTCCGGGTCTGGAAGTCGCAGAAGCGCCGCTCGTGGATGTGGGTGACCTGGTCCACCCAGGGACCGAAGGGGCCCGAGCGGGCGGCGTCGTAGCCGCTGACCAGCGTGGCCAGCACCTCGTTGTCCACGACGCGTTCGGGCAGGTAGGAGCCGGTCGCGCGCAGGGCGACGGCGGGGTTGGGTCTGGACCGCACGGCTCCTCCCGGTCGGGGCGAACGGACCAAGGTACCCCTCCCCCCACGCCCCCACAAGCGCACCCGCGGCGACCGCCCGCCGCGCTCCGCCCCGCCCGCGGCACGGCCCCGCGCGCCCCCACCAGTGCGGCCTGAAGCCCGGCCCTCGGACCCGGGTAAGCGGTAGGTCCGTCGCGTGCCAGGGTGCGCGGGTGCTCTGGTCCGCGGTTCCGGCGGGTCGCGCAGCGGCTGGAGGAAGATGAAGTAGCACGCGTGGGTTGAAACTGAGCGCACAGGGCATCGTCAGAGGCCCATGAGCAACCCGGCCCCCCTGTACGGCAGGCCATGAAGTGTCAGACGGCACGGCACGTCCTGTTCGGGTTCTCGGCAGGCTCGGCGGGGCGTGGTTAGTGGCGGGCCTGGCGGAGGGCAGGCCCGCCAGGGAGGGCATGGCGGCCCCGGTCGGCGTGGCCGCGGCAGGCCATCGCTCCGGGGTGAGCCTGGCCGCGGTAGCGGGGTGGTGCCCGGGCCGCCGGTCCGCTAGGCTCTGGACCAGCCATGGCGACGAGCATGCGAACGAGAGGTTCAAGGTGCCGCGGCACGGAGCCCAGCAAGCCGCGACTGCGTGAACTCGAAGCAATCACGAACCATCAGGTTGGCGTCCCGTGTCTCGCCGTGCTCATGGGCCGACTCGGGGCTCCGGGCCGCGACGTCCCACAGCAATTGACAGTGGGAGTGGCATGGCTGCATCCATACTGCTGATCCCCGCGAGCCCTGAGGCGGTGTTCTCGCCCCCGGCCGTGGCCGGTCTGGTTCGGTCGCTCTGGCCCATAGCCCGTGAATTCCACCTCGGTGGCGATCCCTTTGAGATTCGCGTCGAGGTGCCGGAGCGATCCCTGAATGTGCGCATCGGTCGGGGGCAGGTGAGTATGTCGCCGGGGTCCTCCTTGGATGACTGTGCGCTGGTCGCCCAACTGATCGTCCGCACGTTCGGAGGGGAGCAGCGCTTCTACTACATGGACGACGGCAATAACCATGCACTCCTCATTGACCGGACCACGTCTCTGGCGAGTCTCGCTCACTTGCCGGATGCGGGACCGCTCGGAACCTGACGCGGGTTGAACGATACCCTATCGAAGCCGGCTACGAAGCACGCCGCTGGGTGTGTTTGGCTTCCCGGAGGAGTGACGGCTGGTGACCGCCTGTGAGCCGCACTCGCATCGACGCTTCGCAACTGTCGCGGATCGAGCGGTGCTCACTCTCAGACCGAACGGCACGTACTTGACGAGTGCTCGGCAGATGGGACGGCGCGGGGCGTGGCCAGCGGCGGGCTCGGCGGACCGTCCCAGGGGGCTTCCCCGGGCGCGTTCTTCCACCGGTTCATGCGGCCGTCGTAGGAGCGAGATTCGCAGGCCGTCGCGGACGCACCCGCTGCGCGCATCCGACTCGCAAGGCCCCGCGTCATGCGTGTTCTACCGGGATGCTGTAGTTTCGTCCGCGGTCGTCGGTTGCCTCGACGCTGCACCTCCACCCCCGCGGCGCTCGAAGGTCTCGGATTGCTGCCACGCGTAACTCTCCACGAATGGCGTCCAGGGAGACGCGGTGCGACTTGAGGTGATCCCGTAGCGCATCAGCCCAATCGCCGATGGACTTCACGAGTACGCTCGGATACGCCCAGGCGGGCTCGATCCGGCCGGACGGGAATGCAATGGTCACGTGTCCGCCCGGCACCTGGGCGAGCAGACCGGGCATGAGGTCGATGAGGTACTCGTCATCGACGTAGTTCATCAGGCTGAAGAACGAGTGGGCGAAGTCGTGGATCGCCGCGGGGATGAGTTTGTACTTCACGGTGTCTTTCCGGATCCGCATCCTAGCGTGGCAAGGTCGCGCGGGTGCTCTCGACGCCAGCCGCGATCGCGGCCCCTCCGAGGGCGCCCAGGCCTGCGGGACAGGCTTGGTTCCTGGGCCGGTTTCTGTCGTCTGCCTGCGGCTACGCCTCGATCGCTCGCATGTCCCCCCAAGCGTGGTTCGGGCCCGATCTGGAGCCCGGCCTGGACGGGACCCAGGCGCGCGCGCGGCGCTTCCTGGGGCCGGTCGTTGGAGCCGAGCAGCGCCGCTCGGGCCCCCTGGCGCATGGGCGCGACGGCGGGATCCGGCAGGGGCCCGTCCGGCTTGAGGGCAGGTGACCGAACGGCACACAATTGACGAGAGCTCTGCATGCGAGGTGGCGCTGGACACGGGCTGCGGAGGGCTGGGCGGGGGGACGGCCCGGGCCCGGGGGTGTGTCGTTCCGGGTCGGCAGGCCCAAGGCAGGCCGCCGCCCGGGGGGTGCAGATCCACCCGCGCAGCGTCGGTCCCCCGTCGTAGCCTCTGCGGCCCTTGGCAGGTCGCTGCGCCCATGGCTGTACCCCGCTCCCCCTCTGCGCTGCCCGACCCCGCCGGGGGTGCGGTCGGGGCCGAGCCGGGCGCCGGGGAGGCGCTGCTGCTCACCGGGCCGGCCGGGAGCGGCAAGAGCCACGCGGCGCTGGGCTGGATCCGCCAGGCGGCGACCCAGGCGGGGCCGCGCGGCGGCCAGATGCGCGCGGACGGCGCCGCGCTGCTGCTGCTGCCCACCTACGCGCAGGTGACGCGCGCGCGGCGCCTCGCGCTCACGCGTTGGGGCGCGCGCGCCGTGCTGGACGCGCCCTTTGCGACCTTCACCGGCGTGGGCGAACGCTTCCTGCACGGCTTCGAGGTGCGCGCGCTGCCCTCGGCCGTGGAGCGCGACCGGCTGATGGAGGAGGCCCTGCGTGCGGCGGGCGTGGCGGCCTTCGAGCGCGTGCGCGACCGCGCGGGCTTCCGCACCCGGCTCCTGCGCCTGGTGAAGGAACTCAAGCAGTCCGGGGCGCCGCTCGACGCGGCGCTGGCGGGCCTTTGCGCCGGCGCCGGGAGCCTCGCGGGCGTGGCCCGCCACCGGCTGGACGGCTTCCTCGCGGTGGCGACCCGCTACGACGCGCTGCTCAAGGCGGCGCGGCTCTGCGACCACGAGGACGCGCTACGCGAGTTGGCCGAGCGGCTGGAAGGGGACGAACCCGCCCGCCGGCCCGCCCTGCTCGTCGTGGACGGCTTCGACGACTTCACCCCCGTCGAGGAGCGGATCCTGCTCGCGCTCGCGGCGCGGGTGCGTGAGGCCGGCGGCGCCGTCGCCGTCACCCTGCCCTTCGACCCCGCCCGGCCGCTGCTCTTCGCCCAGGGCGCGCCGGTGCGCGCGCGCCTGCTGGCGGCCGGCTTTCGCGAGCGGCGCCTCGGGGGCTTTGCGCGCTCGGAGGCCCCCGCGCTGGGCGCGCTGGCCGCCCGGCTCTTCGCCCCGCTCGACCCGGAGCCGGCCCCGCCGCCATCCGAAAGCCCTGCGGTGCGCGGGCTCGCCGCCGGCGACGGTCCCGACCAGGCCGACCGCGTCGCGCGCGAGGTGCGCGCCTGGGTGGAGGGCGGCCCCGCCGCCGCGGCCCG
>JAPKHB010000158.1 GCA_026647295.1 Planctomycetota bacterium
GGCGAAGACCGCGTACAGCTCGGCCGAAAGCGCAAACGGTGCGGCGGCCTGCGCGCGGTTGAACGCGCTCAGCTCCGAGTCGGCGCGATACGCGGACATGCGCCGGTCGACGCCGTCGAGTGCGGCGTGGACGGCCTCGCGCAGCGCGCCGGCGCGCGCCTCGTCGAAGCCGCCCGCGAGCCCGGCGCTGCCGAGCACGCCGCTCGTGCGTGCCGCCTCGATCGCGTCGGCGCGGCCCATGCGGCCTTCCTCCAGCACCATCCCATCGCCCGCCGCAGGCGGCGGCGGCGCCTGCGGCGCCACCGCGAGCTGCAGTCGCTGCGTCGTCTCGATGCCGTCGTCGCCGACGACCCCCGCGCGGTCCATGCAGAGGATCACGTGCGCCGACTGGAGCGCGACGTCGTGGATCACCTGGTCGTAGCCGCGCTGGAGGAAGGTGGAGTAGATGGCCGCGACGGGCTTCATCCCCATGTCGGCAAGCCCCGCGGCCAGGGCCACGGCGTGCTGCTCGCAGATGCCCACGTCGACCACGCGCTCGGGGTAGCGCTCGGCCACGGCCGAGAGGCTGGTGCCGCTGGGCATGGCCGCGGTGATGCCCACGACGCGCGGGTCCTGCGTCATGAGGTCCAGCAGCGTGCGGGCGAAGGCGTCCTGGTACTTGATCCGGGCGGGCGGGGCCGGCGGGGCCGGCGCGGCCGCCTCCGGGCCGGACGCTTCCGGCGCGGGGGCGTCGGCCGCGGCGCGCGGGCGGGGCAACTTGCGCGCGCCCACGGCGTGCGCGGCCTCGTCGCCCTTGTCGTCGTAGCCGCGCCCCTTCTCGGTCACCACGTGCAGGAGCACCGGCCCGCGCACGCGCGTGAGGTCGTGCAGGAGGCGCTCCAGGCGGCGCTCGTCGTGCCCGTTCTCGGGGCCGAAGTAGGTCCAGCCCAGTTCCCGGAACAGGTGGCCCGGGCTCAAGTAGTTGGCGAACGCCTCCTTCACGTTCTCGGCCCAGCGGCTCAAGCGCTCGCCGACGAACGGGATCAGGTTGAGCGCGTCGAGCACTTCGGTCTTGCCCTCCCGGTAGGCCGGCAGGGTCCGGATGCGGTTGAGGTACTTGCGCAGCGCGCCGACGGTGCGGGCGATCGACCACTGGTTGTCGTTGAGCACGACCAGCAGGTTCATCGCGCCGTGCCCGGCGTGGTTGAGGGCCTCGAAGGTGGCGCCCGCCCCCGCCGCCGCGTCGCCCACGACGGCCACCACGCGCCGGTCGTCGATGCCGCGCAGGTGGTCGGCGAGCGCCATGCCCGCCGCCACGCTGACGGCCGTCCCGGCGTGGCCCGAGGTGAAGGTGTCGTAGGGGCTCTCGCCCCGGTGCATGAAGCCCGACAGGCCGTCCAGGCGCCGCAGGGTCGGGAAGCGGTCCCGCCGCCCCGTGATGACCTTGTGCGGGTAGACCTGGTGGCTCGTGTCGAGCACCAGCCGGTCACGCGAGAAGTCAAAGACCCGGTGCAGGGCGACGGTGAGCTCGACGACCCCGAGGTTGGACCCCAGGTGCCCCCCCGTGGCCGTGACCGCCTGGATCAGGAAGCGGCGCAACTCCTCGCAGTAGGGGACCACGTCCTCCTCGGGGAGGGCCTTGAGGTCGGCGGGCGAGTGGACGCGGTCGAGGAGGCTCATCCGGGGTGCCGAGGATACCCGCGGCGGCGCGGCCCCCGGCCAATGGGCCCGGGGTCGCGGGGGGCCCCGCGCCCCGCGCGCCGCCGCCGGGGCGGCCGCGGGCGGCGCCGCCGGCCGGCCCCCGCCGCGAAGGCGTGGCTTGCGCCCGGTCGGCCGGAACCCAAGATGGCGCCGTGAGCGAACCTTCCGACACCCCGCGCGCGCGGGCCCAGGCCTTCCTCGCCGGGTGCGCGGCCGAGGTCGAGGAGGCCCTCGGCCGCTGGCTGCCGGCCCCCCCCGACGGCGCCCCCCGTCTCGCGGAGGCGATGCGCTACTCGCTCGCGGCCGGCGGCAAGCGCCTGCGCCCGGCGCTCGCCCTGGCGACCTCCCGTTGCCTCGGCGGCGCCGACGAGCGCGTCCTCCCCTTCGCCTGCGCGCTCGAGTTGGTCCACACCTACAGCCTGATCCACGACGACCTGCCGGCGATGGACGACGACGACCTGCGCCGCGGCCGCCCCACCAGCCACAAGGTGTTCGGCGAGGCGCTGGCGATCCTGGCCGGCGACGCGCTGCACTCCGCGGCGTTCCAGATCCTCCTCACGCACACCCCCGACGCCGGGCTGGCCCGCGACCTGGGGCGCGAACTCGCCGAGGCCGCCGGGCACGCGGGCATGGTCGGCGGCCAGGTGGAGGACTTGACGCTCGACCGCCGCACGGCGGACCTGGAGCGCCTCGAGCGCATGCACCGGGCCAAGACCGGGGCCCTCCTGCTCGCGGCGGTGCGGGGGGGCGCACTTGCGGCCCACGCCCCCGAGCCGATCCGCACGGCCCTGGAGGCCTACGGCCGTTCGCTGGGCCTGGCCTTCCAGATCGCCGACGACCTGCTCGACGAGACCGGCACGCCCGAGCAACTGGGCAAGACGCCCGGCAAGGACCGCGCCCACGAGAAGCTCACCTACGTGTCGCTCGAGGGGCTGGCCGGTGCGCGGGCGCGCCTGCTGATCGAGCGCGACCGCGCGCTGGGCGCCCTGGCCCCGGTGCCCGGCTCCGGGCTCCTGGCCGACCTCGTGCGCTTCGTGGCCGCGCGCGAGGCCTGACGCCGGGGCGCGCGCCGGCCCCGTCAGGGGGCCACGGAGTCGGGCGCGCGGGGCGGGAAGGCCGGGACGGCCCGGGCGCGCACGCCGGGGGCGGCGCGGCGCCGGAGCCGCCCGCGCAGGTAGGCGAGCACGAGCAGGGCCGCGCCGACGCCGGTCAGGATGGCCCGCTCGACGCCCACCCACCCCGCGTACTCGCCCAGGAGCCAGCCGCCCAGGGGAAAGGTGGCGCCGAAGACGAGCGCCCAGATGCCCATCACGCGCCCGCGCAGCGCGTCGGGCACGAGTTGCTGGATCGTGGCGTTGCTCCCGGCCAGGAAGGCCACCTGGCAGAAGCCCACCAGCAGCAGCGCGGGGCCGACCACCCAGACCGTGCGCCCGAGCGCCACGGCGGCCACCGCCCCGCAGGCCAGCAGGACGACGCCGCCCATGCGCTCGAGCCCGCCGCGGCGCGCGGGCGCCCCGGAGGCGACCCACAGGGCGCCCCCGAGCGCCCCGAGGCCCCCAGCGCCATCAGCCCGCCGAAGCCCACCGGTCCGAGGCCGAGTTGGTCCTTCGCGATGCCCGGCATGAGGGTGCGGAAGGAGAGGAGCAGCAGGATCACGCCGGCGGCGCCGAGCACGGCCGCCCGCGTGATCGCGTGCGTGAACGCGTAGCGGAAGCCCTCGGCGAGGTCCTCCAGCGGGCGGCGGCCCGCGGGCCGGGCCGGCCCGCCCGCGGCCGGCAGGCGCGCGAGTTGCACCACCATGGGCAGCGTGAACGCGCTCACGAGGAGGAAGCAGGCGCCGGCGCCGGCCAGCGCGTACACGCCGCCCGCCAGCGCGTAGCCCAGCGCCTGGGTGGCCTGGAAGGCCGCCGCGTTGAGCCCGACGGCGTTGGGCAGCGCCTCCACGCCCACGAGCCGCCGCGCCATCGACTGGCGCGCCGGGTTCTCGACGGCGCGCAACGATCCGGAGGCGACGGCGGCCAGGAGCATCTCCGTCCAGCCGACCACCCCGGCCCAGAGCCCGAGGCCGAGCCCCAGGTTGAGCGCCGCGAGCCCGAGCTGCGACCAGAGCATCACCCCGCGCGCGTCGCGCCGGTCGGTGAGCACGCCGGCCAGCGGCGCCAGGGGCACCCACGGCAGCATGCTCGCCAGCGTGATCACCCCCAGGCGCGAGTACGAGCCGCTCGTCTCGTACACCCACCAGCCCAGCGTCGCCAGGCGCACCCAGAAGCCCGTGAGCGTGAAGACGAGCCCGGCGTAGAAGTGCCGGTACTCGCGTACCTCGAGCGAGGCGAAGAGGCGCCGGCGCAGCGGGCGGGCCGCCGCGGCGGGCGCGCTCACGCGCCGCCCCCCTCCGGCACCAGGTCGAACTCGTGGCCCTGCGGGTGCTCCTCGGGGTGGTCCCAGCGCAGGTCGAGCACGCGCACCCGCGCGACCGCGGGCAGCGGAATGCGCAGCACCGTCTCGCCCGCCGGGGGCGCGCGCTCGGAGACCTCGGCCGTGGGGTACACGCGCACCGTGAGCGGGGCCTTGCCCGGTTCGGCCGGGCGGACCTCGGTGCGCACCGACCCGGGCCCCGGCGCGTGGAGCAGCACCAGCACCAGTTCGGCCGTGCCGTCGGGCCGGCGCCAGTAGCCGCTGCGGTCGGCGTCCAGGTGCCGGGCCGGGACGAAGTCCGCCTGGAGCGCGAGGAAGACGCGGACCCCCATGAAGAGGAACACGGCGGCGAAGAACAGCCCCCAAAGACGCGCCCGGGGCCGCCAGGAGCGCGGCCCCGGCGCGGCGCCGGCGGGTCCGTTCACGCCCCCTCCTCCCCGGCGGCGGGTTCGAGGCCCTGTTCGCCCAGCGCGAGCGGACGCGCTTCGCCCGGCGCCTCGCCCAGCAGTTCGAGCAGGCGCGCCTCGGCGCCGTCGAGCAGGGCCCGGCAGGCCTTGAGGTGTTCGACGCCCTCGCGGTAGCGGGCCAACGCCTGCTCGAGCGTGAGGTCTTCGCCCTCCAGGTCACGCACCGCGGCCTCCAGCGCCGCGAGGCGCTCCTCGAAGCCGGGCTCGGAAGACGGCGGGGGACGGGCGGCCATCGGCGGCCACGATAGCAGCCGGCCCCCGGCCGCCCCCCTCGGGCGCCACCCCCCGGGGTTTCGCTCCGCGGCCATTGAACCTGGCGCAGGATAGGGCGGTGGCCTCCCCCATCTTGGTCCTGGTCGTGGCCCTGTACGGCGCCGTCGCCACGGCCTACGCCGAGGCCCGCCGCCGGGCCGAGGCCCGGCCGGCCTGGGCCCGGCACCTCGGGGCGCTGGCCGTCGCCGCGCACCTGGGCGGGCTGGTGGCGCTCGCCGTCCAGATGGACCGCAGCCCCTTTGCCAACGCGAGCCAGGCGCTCTCCTTCCTCGCCTTCTCGCTCGTGGCGCTCTACCTCCTGCTCGAGGCGACCAGCCGCGTCTCGACCCACGGGGGCTGGTTCTACGCGACCGCGGCGGTGCTGGCCGCGCTCTCGGTCCCGGGCCTGATCGCCGTCCCGCCCGACCAGGCCGCGGAGGCCCCGCGCGACACGTTGCGCAGCCTGCACGTCGGGCTCGCGCTGCTGAGCACCGCGGCGGTGCTGGCCGGGGCGCTGCTCGCCACCGGCTACCTCACCACCTACGCACGCGTGAAGGGCCGCCGGGTGGCCCCGGGCGACGCGGGGCCGTCGTTGCAGGGCTTCGAGCGGCTCGCGCGGCGCGCGTCGTTGCTCGGCGCCTTGCTCCTGGTGCCGGCGCTCGGGCTCGGGCTGGACGCCTGGCAGCGGGCGTCCGACCCCGCGCCGATGGGGGCGACCGTGGGGGCGATGGCCGCGCTCCTCGGCCTGCTGACCGCCGCCTTCTGGATCTGGTGGCGCCGCCCGCTCAAGGGCTCGCTGGCCGCCTGGCTCAACCTGGCCGGCGCGGCCCTCCTGTTGGTCACGTTCGCCCTCGTCCACCCGCTCGGGCTCGCGCAGGGAGGGCGCTGACCGATGCACGTGTACGCGGTCGGCATCGACCACCACCTCGCGCCGCTGGCGGTGCGCGAGCGCGTCGCGCTGGACCCGGCGGGCGCGGCGCAGGTGACCCGGGCCGTCGCGGGGCTGCCCTGGGTGGGCGAGGCGCTGGTGCTGTCGACGTGCAACCGCACGGAGTTGTACGTGGCGAGCGCCGCGCCCGAGGCCGCCGAACTGGCGCTGGCCGCCTTCGTGCGCCACGTACCCGCGGCCCCGCCGCCGGACCACGGCGTGTACCGGCTGCTCGCCCACGAAGCCGCCGCGCGTCACCTCCTGCGCGTGGCCGCGGGGCTCGAGTCGGCGATCCTGGGCGAGACGGAGATCCAGGGGCAGGTGCGCGCCGCGCACGAGCGCGGGCGCGCCGAGGGCGGCCTGGGCCCGGTGCTCGACCGCCTCTTCCAGGCGGCGCTGCGGGCCGGGCGCCGGGCCCGCGCCGAGACCCGCATCAGCGACGGCAGCGTGAGCCACGGCCACGCGGCCGCCCAGGTCGTGCAACGGGTGTTCGAGCGCCTGGACGGGCACCGGGTGCTGCTGGTCGGGGCGGGTGAGGTCGCGCAGCAGGTGGGTCGAGCGCTGCTCCAGCTCGGGCCCGCGCGCCTGGCCGTGGCCAACCGAACCCCGGAGCACGCCCACGAACTGGCCGCGGCCCTCGGCGCAGAGCGCACGCTCCCGCTCGCCGAGGTCCCGGAGGAGTTGGCCCACGCCCACGTCGTGCTGCTGGCAGCGGGTCCGAACCTCATCGGCCGCCCGGACCTCGAGCGCGCGCTGCGCCGCCGGCGCGACCCCCTGCTGCTGGTGGACCTGGGCGTCCCGCGCTGCGTCGACCCGAGCGCCAACGAGTTGCCGGGCGTCTTCCTCTACGACCTGGGCGCGCTCGAACGCCTGGTCGCCGCGGCGCTGGGCGCGCGGCGCGCCGCCGTGCCCGACGTCGAGCGCATCTTGCAGGAGGAACTCGCCCCGTGGCTCGCCTGGCAGCGGGGGCTCGGGGCGCTGCCCGCGATCCGCACGCTCGCGCAGTGGGCCGAGGAGGTGCGCCGCGCCGAACTCGCCTTCCTCCCGGCGGACCTCGACCCGGCGCTGCGCGAGGCCGTCGAGCGGCTCACCGAACGCCTCGTGAACCGCCTGCTGGGCCGCGCCACGGCGCGCGTGGTGCAAGGGGCCCGCGCGGACGACCCGAGCCTGCCGACGGCCGACCAGCTCGAACGGGTCTTCGGCCTGCGCGAGGAGGCCGGCCCGTGAGCGGCCCGCCGGCCTCCCTCTTCGTGCGCGCGCTGCGGGGCGAACCCGTGGAGCGCTACCCGGTCTGGATGATGCGCCAGGCGGGCCGCTACCTGCCCGGCTACCAGGCCGTGCGGGCCCGCACGCCCTTCCTGGACCTGTGCCGCTCGCCGGACCTGGCGGCGGAGGTCTCGCTCGAGCCCGTCGAGCGCTTCGGGGTGGACGCGGCGATCGTGTTCGCGGACATCCTGCTCACCGCCGACGCCATGGGGGTCGCGGTCGAGTTCCCCGCCACGGGCGGCCCGCGGATCGGGCGCCCGATCCGCACGCCGGCCGACGTGCGCCGCGTGCACGAGCCCGACGCGCGGCGCACCGCGGCCGTGGCCGCGACGGTCGCCCGCCTGCGCCGCGCACTGCCCGCGGACCGGGCGGTGATCGGGTTCTCGGCCGCGCCGTTCACGCTCTGCGCCTACCTGATCGAGGGCGGGAGCAGCCGCGACTTCTGGCGCACCCGCGCCTTCGCCTACCAGCACCCGGACGCCTTCGAGGAACTGCTCGGCCGGGCCGCCGACGCGCTGGTCCCCTACCTGCGCGAACAGGCCGCGGCGGGCGCCAACGCGCTGCAGCTCTTCGACACCTGGGGGGCGGTGCTCGAACCGGCGCTGTTCGAGCGCTGGGTCGTGCCGATGGCCGCGCGCGTGATCGAAGGCCTGGGGGCGGACCGGCCGCCGGTGATCTACTTCCCGGGCCTGGGCGCCGCGGACCGGCTCGAGGCCGCCGCCGCCACGGGGGCCGAGGCGTTGAGCCTGGACTGGCAGACCTCGCTCGGGCGGGCCTACGCGCGCGTGGGGACCCGGGTGCGCCTGCAAGGCAACCTCGACCCCACGGTGCTGCTCGCGGATCCCGGCACGATCGGGCGCGCGGTCGAGCGGATGCTGGCGGAGGTTCCGCCGGGCCGGCCGCATCTGGTCAACCTGGGCCACGGCATCCTGAAGGAGACGCCGCCCGAGCACGCCGCCGCCTTCGTGCGGGCGGCCCAGGCGTTTCGGCCCGCCGCCTCCCCGTGCCCGTGAGCCCGGCCGCCCCCGACGTGGACGTCCTCGTCGTGGGCGCGGGGATCAGCGGCCTGGCCTACGCCTGGCGGGCCCGGCGGCGCGGCGAGCGCGTGCGCGTCGTGGAGGAGGCCCCGCGGGCGGGCGGCGTGCTGCGGACGGTGCGGCGCGGGGGCTACCGCGTGGAGCGGGCGGCCACGTCGATCCCCGCCGGGGCGCGCCACCTGGGTGCGCTCCTCGAGACGCTCCCCGGCGCCCCGGCCCTGGTGCCGGCCGCCCACGCCCGCACGCAGTTCACTCTGGAGGTCCCCGCGGGCGCGGTGGCCTTCGAGAGCATCGTCTCCATCGCCGAGAGTGGCCAGCGGTGCCAGAAGGCCTCCCTGCGCTTT
>JAPKHB010000159.1 GCA_026647295.1 Planctomycetota bacterium
ACACCCGGCGGCTGCGCGCGAGCGGCAGGTACCAGGTGGCGCCCTCGCGGATCAGGTGGCGCGCCACCACCTTCTCGGAGCGGGCGCGCGTGTGCAGCGCGGCCCAGTGGACCGCCTCCGGCAAGGGCAGCACGCCCGCGAACGGGTTCCTGCGGCGGGTGGCCGGCGGCGTCGCTTCCCCCATGGCCCCGCCAGGGTCCCCGCCCGGCGCCGGCGCGCAAGCCCCGTCCGGCGCGCGGCCCCCGCCGCCGGCCCCGGCGCGCGCCGCGGGCCCTGCCCCGGGCGCGGGCCCGTCTGCGTCGCCCGCCCGCACCGCTAGAACCTCACCACGACGCGCCACAGCGCGTAGGGGACGGCCTCCAGCGTGAGGTCGCGCGGCTCGCCTTCCGGCGTCGCAAGCAACACGCCCACCTCCGGCCCGGTGCGCAGCCCCGGCGCCAGGTCCCACTCGTAGCCCAGGCCCAGGTAGGCCCCGACGTGGTCGCCCCGGCCGCGGAAGAACTCGCCCCGGGCCGTGCTGCGAAACCAGGCCACCCCCGCCCGCAGCACCGGCCCGTGGCGCGCGCCCGGACAGGCCCGAAGGCTCACCCCCCCGCGCACCAGGCCCAGATCGCCCCCCTCCTCGAAGAAGGCGCCTTCCCGCGCCCGCTCCCGGACGACCAGCGCCTCGAGCCCCAGGTCCAGCGCCCGCGTGCGCGCGATGCGCTGCCCGGCCTCCAGCCCGCCGCCGAGCCCGGGAAGGAGGCCGGCCACCGCCCCCGCCCACAGTTCCCCGGGCCCCGGGCGCGCGTAGCCCGGGGCCGCGCCCCGTCGCCCGGGGTGCCAGCGCAGGTGCCAGGACAGGCGCGGCACGAAGTTGAGTTCCAGGTCCTCGGCCCGCGTGCCCACCATCAGCGAGAGCTCGGGCCCGGCGCTCCATCCGGCCCGCAGGTCGGTCTCGAAGCCCAAGGCGGCGTAGGCCCCGTAGTAGGTGCCGGGGTCCTTGACCAGGTTCGGGTCCTCGCCGGCCCGGAACACCGCAAGCCCGAAGCCGTGGGTGAAGCGCCGCCGAAGGTGCGGGGTCGCCTCGGCGCGCAGCCCGAGCCGCGCCTCGACCCAGTCCCCCGCGCGCGGGTTGCCGTCGGCCAGCAGCGCCTTGTCGTCCACGAACTGCCAGCCCACCTGCCCGGTCAGCCACCAGGC
Source organism: Planctomycetota bacterium (assembly GCA_026647295.1). Taxonomy (GTDB): domain Bacteria; phylum Planctomycetota; class PLA2; order PLA2; family JAEUHO01; genus JAPKHB01. The sequence continues at coordinate 1,183 of JAPKHB010000159.1, forward strand.
CCGCGCCGCCGAGCGCTCGATGCGCCGGCTCGCCTCAAGGCCCACCCCGACGCTGGGAAGCGCCATCGGCACCAGCCCGAACGCAAGGCCGCAGGGATCCGGCCCGGCCCCCGGCGCACACGCGTCCGGTTCGCAGCCGCCTCCCGGCGCGCCGCACCCGGGCCGCGCAAGGGGCACCTCCGGCGCCGCCCGCGCGGCAGGGCCCCCCGCCGGCGCGGCAACCCCGGACCCCTCGGCCCGGGCCGGCGGCGCGAGCCCCGCGCCCAGCGCGACGCCCAGCCCCGACCCGAGCGCCGCCCAGCAGCAAAGCGCCCCCCAGCGCCCGCCCGCCGCCAAGGCGCCCTTCCCGCGCATGGTCCTCCTCCCCCGGCGCACCCAGGCGCCCGATCGGCGAGCCACCGCCCCCCGGCGCGTCACCCGCGCCGGGACCTTCGCACGCGAGCCTACGCCCGGACGGCCCCCGGCGCCATCGCCGGCGGCACGCGCCGACCGACCCCAGGTGGGCGGACCCAATCGGTGACGGATCAGTGACATTCAGCGCCCGCGCCGCGGGAAACCCGATTCCCGATCGCGCCGGATCGCGACACGGCCTGGGCCCCCTTCGCGCCGAGCTCCCGGCGGGCAAAGGCCCGAAAACCGCGCCCGGCCCATGTCCGTCCGGCCGCCGGCTCCCTGCCAGGCGAATCGACCGCTCTGTGAAGGCGGCGCAACAACCCCCGCATGCGCACGGCCCCAAGTGTGAAGGGCGCACTCGCAAAACCCCGGAAACCCGGCCGTTTTAGGGCCAGTAGGACCCATTTCGGAACCTGACCCATTCATCGTTTCAACAGGCAACCGGGTCCCAGGTGAAATCTCGACCCCCCGTTCCCGCAATTAGGTAGTGGACGCGCGGACCAGAAACCCCGCGCGCCCCGGCGCGGTAGAAGCATCTGACACCCCGGAGGGCATTTCCGATCGCGGTTGCCTTGGCCCTGGGCCTTGGTCACAATCCGCGCGCGGAAAGTCCCTTGCGCGGGCCTGAACGGCCTGCGGAGGGGGCGGGCGTTTCGGGCGCCGGAACCGGAAGGGACTCGGACAGACACGACTTGACGCGGGGGCGAGTGGCTCACGCCCGCGCGTGAAAGGCACCGATGCGGTCGGTTGGGGACCGGCATGGAGCCGCGGCGTCTGCCGCGGCCCGCGGGTCCGGGGGCGCGCGCTCCCCGGGCTCGGGGGCCGCAGTGCAGGCACCGGACGGCACGACGCGCCGCCGCGCCTGGTGCGGGACTTTCGTCCTGCTGGCGGCGCTGCTCGCTGTTTTCGTCGGCCGCGTCGAGGCGCTGGTGTTCGCGCTGGGCGCGCTGGCCTGCTGCCTCCCGCTGCCGGCCGTCGCGCACCTGGCACGCCGCCGCGGCCTCGTCCGGCTTCCCGGCGGGCGGGCCGCCCACGAAACGCCAACGCCGCTCCTCGGCGGCCTTGCGTTGCTCCTGCCCCTGGGCCTCCTGCTCCTGGGGCGCGCGCTCCTCGAGGATCCCGCCTGGGCCTTCGTGCTCCTGGGCGCGCTGCTCCTCTTCCTGGTCGGCCTGCGCGACGACGCGCGCGGCCTCCGGGCCTGGCAGAAGATCCTGGCCCAGCTCGCAGCCGGGGGCCTGCTGCTTGCGGCGGGGTTCTCCCTCCCCGCCCTCTCCCTTCCGCCGCTCGCCCCGCTCGAACTGGGCCCCTTTGGTCCGCTGGTGCTCCTGGGCTGGGTGCTGTTCCTGACCAACGCCTTCAACCTCGTGGACGGCATGGACGGGCTGGCTGGGACCCTCGCCCTGGTCGCGGCGGCGGTCGGCCTCCTGGGCGGCGCCGATCCGCTCCTGGCGCTGGGCCTTGGCGGGGCCGCGCTGGGCTTCCTGCGCCACAACCTCCCCCCGGCGCGCGTCTTCCTGGGCGACGCCGGCAGCCTGCCGCTCGGCTACCTGGTGGCGGCGCTCGCCTTGACCCTGCCGGGCCCGGGCAACGCGGCGCTCGCGCTCGCCCTGGCGGCGTTCCCCCTCGGCGACCTCGTGCTCACGGTGAGCCGGCGCACGCTGCGCGGCAAGCCGATCTTCGCCGCCGACCGAAGCCACCTGCACCACAAGCTCCTGCGCCTTTGGGGCGCGCCCGGGCCCGCCCTCGGCCTGGCCGCGGCGCTCGCGTTGGGCCTCGGCACCGCGGGCCTCCTGCTGCCGGGCCTTTGGGCGGCGGCGCTCGTGTTCCTCGTCTGGGGCCTCCTCGTGGTGCTGCTCTACCTCACGCACCGCGACCGCCTTCGGGCCTTCTTCCCCAGCCGGCGCGACTTCCGCTGGGTCCACGTCGCGCGGCGCTACGCCCAGGAGCGCATCCAACTCGCGCGCACCAGCGCCGACGTGTGCGGGGCGCTCGAGCGCCTGCTCGCCGACCTCTCGCTCGACGAACTGCGGCTCGGGCGCCTGCACTACCGGGCCGCCACCAACGGCCACCCGACCCGCCGCGTCGACATCCCGCTGGCCTCGGGCCGGCGCGCCTTTGCGACCCACCCGCTCACCGACGGCCCGCCGCTCCAGGAAGAGAAGCAGGCCGCGGTGTGCGAGATCCTGCGCCAGGCCGACCAGCGCCTCGACGAACTGGCCGCGGGCCAGACGCCCGCCCAGGACGCGCCCCCCGCGGGCGCCTCCGCGCCGCTTCGCGCCTGGCCGGAGGGGGAGGGCGCATGAGCGCCCGCACCCCCCCCGACCCCGCGCGCCGGCGCCCTCCCCAAAGTTGACGGAAGGGGGGGTGCAGGGCTCGACCGCGGGCCCCGCGCCTTCCTGACCGACCCCGAACCTCCCTGATCGCGTTTTCCGACCCGGGACGCGACGGGGCCGGAGGCTGCCCGGCGCACGCGCCCGCCGCCTGCGGCTCCCGCCGGCCCGGCTCCTTGCGAAAAGGCGGTGCGGGCGGTCGCGCCAAGGAGACCTTGGACCACTTCGAGCCAAACCCCCTCGGAATCTGGAAGCGCGCCGCCCGCCCGCCCCTTCACCGAACCCCGGACCTCCCCGCTTGCCGCGCCCCACGGGCGCGCATGACGGCCACCCCCCGCGGCGGTAGCCTCTGGCCGCCCGGGCGGGGGACGAGGACACCCAAGGCCCCTTCCGCCCCCGCGCCTCGTTCCCACCCCGCCGCGCCCATGGACCCCGCCGACCGACCCCACGCCCCCGCGCCGCCGTGCGCCGCCCGCGCGGCCCCCCGGGCCCTGCTCCTGCTCCTTCTCGCCATCGCCCCCGCCTGCGCCCAGCCCGTCCCCCGGGCCCACCCCGAGGACGTAAAGGCCCTCGTGCGCACGCGGCCCGTCCTTTCCCGAGGCGGCTTCGAGCCGCTGTCCGACGCCGAGCGCGCCGAACTCGAGGTCGAAGGCGCCGGCGTCTACCGCATCGGGGTGGGCGACCTCCTGCACATCCAGGGCCTGGGCCAGCAGTTCCAGGGCTTTGGCGAGACCCCCCGCGGCGAGATCGTCGGCACCAAGGTCAAGCCCGACGGCCAGATCTACATGCCCTTCCTGGGCGCGATCCCCGCCCAGGGCCGCACCGTGCTCGAGGTCCAGGACGCCCTGCGCGAAGCCCTCAAGACCTTCAACCGCGACCCGGACGCCTACGTGTCGGTCGACGTGCTCGAGTTCCGCTCCCAGAAGTACTTCGTGCTCGGCGAGGTCACCCAGCCCGGCATCGGCCCCGTGGACGGCGAGGTGACGCTTCTGGAAGCCCTCGCCCGGGCGGGGGGCTTCAGCCCCGACTCCGACATCGACCAGGCCGTGGTGGTGCGCGCGCAGAAGGTGCTGCCGCTAAGCCTCTCGGACCTCGTGCGCCGCGGCGACCTGCGCCAGAACATCGTGCTCAAGGACCACGACCTCATCTTCGTGCCCAGCCGCCGCATCCAGCGCGTCTTCGTGCTGGGCGAGGTGAAGAAGCCCGGCGTCTTCCCGCTCCACCCCGAGGACGGCATCACGCTCATCGAGGCCGTCACCCTGGCCGAGGGCCTGCGCCCCGAAACCGCCGACGTGAACCAGGTGCGGATCTTCCGCGGCGGCTGGGCCCAGCCCGAGTCCTTCACCCTTTCGAGCGAAGAGCTCTACCGCCACGGGGCGAGCATCCACCTCTTCCCCGGCGACCGGGTCTTCGTCGCCCCGACCGACATGGCCACCTACTCCCGCGCGCTGCAACTCGCGGCGCCGCTCGTTTCGCTCCCCCTCTCCGTGGCGGGCACGGCCTTCGCCTGGCGCGCCGTGACCGACTGACCTTCGGGCCCCCCGGCCCGGACCCTTACCTACCCGCCCCGCGCCCCTTGTCCCCCCCGATGCACCCACTACTTCGCGACGTCCACACGCACCTGATCCCCAACGTGGACGAAGGCAGCCGCAGCCTCTCCGAATCCACCTGGATGGCCCGGACCCTTTCCGACCTGGGCGTGCGCACGGTCCACCTCACGCCGCACCAGTTCCGCATGGGCAACGACTACCCCAACGACCTGATCGAAGAGCACACGCGCCACCTCTCCGACCACTTCCGCCGCGAGGGCCTGGACCTCGAGCTGCACCCCGGCGCCGAGTACCTCCTGGGCGAACGCCTGCTCCACGCGCTCAAGCGCGCCGAGCCCCTGCTCACCTTCGCGCACGGAAGCCCCGACCACGCGGACCCCTGCGTCCTGGTCGAGATCCCCCTGCGCGAGCCCATCGTGGCCGTGGACCGCACCGCCCTCCTCTTCCGCCAGCGCGGCCTCCTGCCCGTGATGGCCCACCCCGAGCGCGTGGTCGCCCTCGCGTCCGACCCGGCCCGGGTCCTGGGCTGGGTCGAACACGGCTGGCGCCTCCAACTCGACCTGCTCGCCCTGGTGGGGGCCTACGGCCGGGAGGCCGAGCGCCTGGCCCGCCTCTACCTCGGCGAGGGCCTGTACGATTTCGTCGGCAGCGACCTGCACCGATCGTCCCAGATCCCGATGGTCGAGCGCGCCCACCAGGAGTTCCGCCGGCTCGTGAACACCCCGCGGGAGGCCCATGAGCGCCTTTGACCTCGGCGCCGAGCCCGGCGGGGGCGCCCAGCGCCTTTCGGCCCGCGACTGGCCGGGCGAGAGCCGCCACCTCTCCGACTACCTGCGCGTCCTTCGGGAGCGCTGGCGCTGGGCCGCGGCCGCCTTCTGCCTCGTGGCCGGCTTCCTCGCCTGGCGGGGCCTTTATGGCGAGCCCGTCTACGAGTCGCTCGGCACCCTCCAGATGGAGGACCAGGGCCGCAACGACACCCTCCTTTCCGAACTGGGCATCCACGAGGGCGGCACCAACGTCGACGCCGAGTTGCTGGTGATGACCTCGCTCAAGATCGCCCGCCAGGCCGCGGCGCTCGGCGGCCTGTGCGCCCATGCCGAGCAGCGCAACGGCTACCGTCCGCTCGAAGGCGTGCTCCGGTCCTTCGGCCTCCTCGACCCCCCGACGATCGTGCGTACGAGCGCCGAGCCCCTCACGCCCCCGGAGCGCGAGCGCCACTACCTCGTCCAGGTGAGCCCCGACGGCGCCACCGCCACCTTCCGAAAGGCCCCCGACGGCCCCGAACTCCTGGCCGTCCCCCTCCCCAAGGACCGCCCGCTGGGCGTCACGCTCGAAGGCCACCCGGTCGAACTCGCCTTCGAGGGCCATCCGCCCGCCGGCCGCCTCTTCGACCTGCGCCTCTTCGCCCTGGACCAGGCCGCCGCGCTGATCCAGGAGCACGTCGTCGCCCGCGAGGAGGGCCGCAAGACGGGCGTCATCACGCTGGGCTACAAGGGCCCGAGCCCGGACCGCGCCCAGCAGGTCGCCCGCGCCGTGCACGCCGCCTACCTCGAGCACAAGAGCGAGCGGCGCAAGTCCTCGCTGCGCGAGCGCCTCGCCTGGCTCGGGGCCGAGAAGGAACGCGTGAAGGGCGACCTCGAGCGCGCCGAGAGCGTCCTTGACGAGTACATCCGCCACAACGGCGCCGTCCTCCTCGGCGAGCGCGCCCTGGCCGGCCTCCAGGAGCAGGGCCGCATCGTGGCCCAGCGCCTCGAGCAGGAGCAGGCGCTCAAGGAACTCGAGGCCCGCCTCCAGGACCTGGAAGCGGCCCAGGACGCCGACCGCATCCAGGAACTGCTCGGGCCCGTCTCGGCCGACGCCTCGATGGTGGCGCTCGCCACCAGCCTCACCACGCTCGAACTCGAGCGCCGCTCCCTCCTCACCCAGGGCCGCACCGAGGCCGACCCGCAGGTCAGGCAGCTCAAGGCCTCGATCGACGAGACCCGCCGCCTGCTCGAGGACAAGAGCGCCAACCGAAAGGCCCACGGCATCGACCTGCTCAAGCGCCAGCTCACGGGCGTGCGCGAGCGCATCGGCCACCTCGAGGCGGAGTACCAGCGCCAGGAGGAGCGCCTGAAGGCCCTCCCGCTCGAGGAACGCGAGATCGCCCAGCGCACGCGCGACGTGGACGCCTCCTCCCGCGTCTACGAGATGCTCACCCGCTGGGAGGGCGAGGCCCGCATCGCGCTCCAGTCGACCGGCTCCCCCGTGGCCCCGGTGGACGCCCCCGCGCTCCCCATCCGCCGCAGCGAGCCGCTCCTTTGGCGCACCGCCGCCCTCGCCCTCCTCCTTGGCCTCTTCTGCGCCTTCTTCGCCGCCTTCGCCCGCAACTACTTCGACCGCACCATCGGCAGCCCCGAGGACCTCGAGCGCGCCACGGGCCTCGCGCTGTACGCCGCCATCCCGCACTTTCAGACCGTGCGCCGCCGCGAGCGCCGGGCCATCCGGCGCAGCCACCACGGCCAACTGCCCACCCTGAGCGCGCCCCACTCGGTGGTGGCCGAGACCTACCGCACGCTGCGCGCCAACCTGCGCTTTGCCTCCGTGGCGACCCCGATCAAGACGCTCGCCATCACCTCCGCCGTGGACCAGGAAGGCAAGTCCCTCACCACGCTCAACCTCGCCGTGGTGATGGCCCAGGCCGGCTCGAAGACCGTGGTCGTGGACGCCGACATGCGCCGGCCGAGCACGCACCAGGTCCTGGGCACCCCCGTGGCCCCGGGCCTTTCGGACGTGCTCCAGGGTCGGGCCCGCTGGGCCGACGCGCTCCAGACCGTCGCAGGATTGGACAACTTCCACCTGATCCCCGCCGGCCCCACCCCCGAGAACCCCGGCGCCCTGCTTGACTCCCCGCCCCTCAAGGCCCTGATGGACGAACTCTCCACGTCCT
>JAPKHB010000016.1 GCA_026647295.1 Planctomycetota bacterium
ACGACGATTGCGCCCGCCGCGCCGGCGGTGGCGCTCGGCGACGTGACGATCGCGTTCCGGCTCGGCGGGAACGCCGTCTACACGGCGGTCGAGCAGGCTTCGCTGTCGGTCGCGGACGGGGAGTTCGTCGCGATCGTCGGCCCGACCGGCTGCGGGAAATCGACGCTGCTCAACGTCGCGGCCGGGCTGCTCGCACCGTCGGCCGGAACCGCCGCGATCTTCGGGCACCCGCTCGCGGGCCTCAACCGGCAGGCCGGCTACCTGTTCCAGGCCGAGGCGCTGTTCCCGTGGAAGACCGCGCGCGAGAACGTCGCCATCGGCCTCGAGGTCGCGGGCACGTCCCGCGCCGAAGCGCAGCGGCGCGCCGAGGACTGGCTCGGTCGCGTCGGGCTGAACGCGTTCGGCGGCCGCTATCCGCACATGCTCTCGGGCGGCCAGCGCAAGCGCGTCGGCCTCGCCCAGGTGCTGATCCGCGACCCCAAGATCCTCTTGATGGACGAGCCGTTCGGGCCGCTCGACGCGCAGACCCGGCAGATCATGGGGAACCTGCTGCTCGACCTGTGGACCGCCGACCGCAAGGCGGTGCTGTTCGTGACCCACGATCTCGAGGAGGCGATCGCGCTCTCCGACCGCGTCGTCATCATGTCGGCCGGCCCGGCCGCGCGCATCATCGGCGACTGGCCGGTGCGCCTGCCGCGCCCGCGCGACATCGCCGAGGTGAAGCTCGACGCCGCCTTCCACGCGCTGCACCGGGAGATCTGGAACATGCTCAAGGAAGAGGTGCTGAAAGGCTACGCGCAGACGGGAGGGGGGTGATGGGGCGTGTTGTCGGGACAATGCCGGGTCGATTGACCGGGCGCGCTCCCTCCCCCGCGAGCGGGGGCGGGGACGCTTGCGCCGCGAGGCGTCGTGTGCGGAAAGGCACCGCATGTCCCGCGTGACTCTCCTTTCGCTGCAGGTGCTGGTGGCGGTCGTGGCGATCGCGGCGTGGCACGTGCTCACCACGGTGCCGATCCTCGGCGTCACGGTGCTGCCGCCGTTCTTCTTCTCGACGCCGGCGGACGTGTTCGGCCGGGTCGTGCAGTGGTTCGTCGAGGGCTCGATCTGGAGGCATCTCTGGATCACCCTGGTCGAGGCGATGCTCGCCTTCGTGATCGGCTCGGTCGCCGGCGTGCTGATCGGCTTCTGGTTCGCGCGCCAGCCGCTGATCGCGGCGGTGTTCGATCCCTATGTGAAGATGATGAATGCCCTGCCGCGCGTGGTGCTGGCACCGATCTTCGCGCTCTGGCTCGGGCTCGGCATCTGGTCCAAGGTCGCGCTCGGCGTGACGCTGGTGTTCTTCATCGTGTTCTTCAACGTCTACCAGGGCGTCAAGGAGGTCAGTCCGACGGTGCTCGCCAATGCCCGCATGCTCGGCATGAACGAGCGGCAGCTGATGCGCCACGTCTACTGGCCCTCGGCGCTCTCCTGGATGTTCTCCTCGCTGCACACCTCGGTCGGGTTCGCCGTGGTGGGCGCGGTGGTGGGCGAGTATCTCGGCTCGGCGGCCGGGCTCGGTTACATCATCCAGCAGGCCGAGGGGGTGTTCGACGTGGCGGGGGTGTTCGCCGGCATGTTCGTGCTGGCCGCCTTCGTGATCCTGATCGACGCCGTGGTCAGCCTGGTGGAGAAGCGGCTCCTGGTCTGGCGCCCGGTCGCGGCAGAGACGCGCACCTGACTTTGCGCCCCGGCCGGGGCCGTCTATAAAGGCTGCGGCAAGAACAAGCGTTCCAACGGGAGGAACTCCATGAGACTGCTCAAGCTCGTCACGGGCGCCCTAGCGCTCGGCCTCGCGCTCGCGCCCCCGGCCCAGGCGCAGGAGAAGAAGGACATCGTCCTCGGCGTCGGCGGCAAGGGCCTGCTCTACTACCTGCCGCTGACCATCACGGAGCGGCTCGGCTACTTCAAGGAGCAGGGCCTCGACGTGACGATCAACGACTTCGGCGGCGGTGCCAAGTCGCTGCAGGCCCTGGTCGGCGGTTCCGTGGACGTGGTCACGGGCGCCTACGAGCACACGATCCGCATGCAGGCCAAGGGCCAGGACATCCGCGCCGTGATCGAGCTCGGCCGCTTCCCCGGCATGGTGCTCGCGGTCAAGAAGGACAAGGCCGCGCAGGTGAAGTCGTTCAAGGACCTGAAGGGCTTCAAGGTCGGCGTCACGGCGCCGGGCTCCAGGCATTCCCCGATAGCTCAGTCGGTAGAGCGGCGGACTGTTAATCCGTAGGTCGTTGGTTCGAGCCCAACTCGGGGAGCCATCCTCTCCGTATGGCCGGCGAGAGGCCGGAGACCATCACGAGAGGGCCACGCCCCGGTGGCGCCCGCAGGGGCCAGAACTTCGGGGCTCACGGGATGTGCGCCTCGCGGCCCGGCGGCCTCCCGCCCCGGCGTTGAACTCACGGACTCTACGCCACCCTCTCGAACTCTCGGTCGGGGGCAGAGAGGGCCGTGGCGGTTAACAGCCAGTCGCGAATGGGCGGCCATTGCGAACCGTCTGGTGCCGAGGACGTCCCTCCGTTAGCATCCCCCAACTTCGGCCGCCAGTTCACCGGGAGAGGACGATGGAGGGATCCTGGCCCACACAGCTCAAGGCGGTAGCGAGTCTGCATCTTGACCCCAGGAATCCGCGCCTCGGCCGAGAGTCCTCCAAGCGCGCCCCGCGAGAGATTGTCCAGCACCTCTTCGACCACGACAAGGCCTTCGAAGTGGCCGAGAGCATAGCGACGCGGGGCTACTTCCCGAACGAACCCCTGCTCGCAGACAAGGAAGACGACCGGCTGGTCGTGGTCGAGGGAAATCGCCGACTGGCCGCACTCAAGGCCCTTCGCGAGCCCGGGCTACCCGATGGGCGTCCGATGCGTCAGATGGAGGTGCTCAGGCGTCGCATGCACGTCGAGCTCCCGGAGGGTGGCCTCTCGCTGACGGGGTTGGAGCGCGTGCTGATCGAACGCGCGCTCGCCAGGACCGACGGCAATCAGACCCGCGCCGCGAAGCTGCTGGGGATCACGCGCCAGACGCTGATCTACCGGATGGAGAGGCACGGCCTGCGACCGCGGCAGGCCGAGTGAAGGGCGGGCGGCAGGTGCTCGAACCAGCCCCTCGGTACCCGTTCGATCGTCAGGCGGCGTGCGCGTCCTTCGCAGGCGCCTTTCCGGGCTCGTCGCGGCGCACGCGCAGCAGCCGGGCATTGATCGAGACGATCACGGTCGAGACCGACATCAGCACCGCCCCGGCCGCCGGGCTCAGCACGATGCCCAGCGGGTAAAGGGCGCCGGCGGCCAACGGGATGGCCACAATGTTGTAGCCGGCCGCCCACCAGAGGTTCTGGACCATCTTGCGGTACGTGGCGCGCGCGAGGTCCACGATCGCGGTCACGTCGCGGGGATCGGAGCGCACGAGCACGATGTCGGCCGACTCGATCGCGACGTCCGTGCCCGCGCCCACGGCGATGCCCACATCGGCCTGGGTGAGCGCGGGGGCGTCGTTCACACCGTCACCCGTCATGGCGACCGTGAGGCCGCGGGCCTGCACCTCGCGGATCTTCTCCGCCTTCTGCTCGGGCAGTACCTGGGCGAAGACCTCGTCCAGGCCGAGCTCCCGCGAGACCCAGTCTGCCACGGGCTTGGCGTCGCCTGTGAGCATCATCACGCGCACGCCCATGGCCTTGAGGCGATCGATGGCGGCGCGCGACTCGGGACGGATCACGTCCGCAAGCGCGATGGCCCCCACGAGGCGGCCGTTGCTGAGGACATAGACGACGGTCTTGCCGTCCGCGGCCGCCTTCTGCACGCGCTCGTCGGTCACGTCCACCTTGGCGTTCTTGAGGTAGCCGGGGCTGACGACATGCACGATCGTTCCGCCGACACGCGCCTCGGCCCCCATACCGGGGATGGCCCGGAACTCCTTGGCCGCGGGCGGCTCGATGCCGCGGTCCTTGGCGCTACGCACGACGCCCGCGGCGATTGGGTGCTCGGACTGGCCCTCGATGGCGGCAGCCAGGCGCAGCACCTGGGTCTCGTCCAGGTCGGCGAGGGGGACCACGTCCGTGACGCCGAAACGGCCCTCGGTGAGGGTCCCGGTCTTGTCGAAGACGATCGCATCCAAGCCCCGGGCGGCTTCGAAGGCGCTGCGGTCCCGGATCAGGAGCCCGCTCCCGGCCGAGATGGCCGTCGAGACCGCGACGACCAACGGGACGGCCAGGCCCAGGGCGTGAGGGCAGGCGATGACCATCACCGTCACCGTGCGCTCGAGCGCGTAGGCGAAGTCCCGACCCAGGGCCAGCCAGGTGGCGAGCGTGGCCACCCCGACGCTCAGGGCCACGACCGTCAGGACCAGCGCGGCCCGGTTTGCCAGGTCCTGGGTGCGCGACCTCGATTCCTGGGCCTTCCTGACGAGGTCGATCACCTGGGCCAGGTAGGTCTCGTCGCCGGTCTTGGAGACCTCCACCGTGAAGGCTGCTTCGCCATTCACCGAGCCGCCGATCACGAGGTCGCCCTCGCCCTTCTCCACGGGCCGGCTCTCGCCGGTCAGCATCGACTCGTTCACGCTCGATCGGCCCTCGACGATCGTCCCGTCGGTCGGCACCTTCTCGCCGGGCTTGACGAGCACACGGTCGCCGCGGGAGAGGTCGGCCACGGGCACCTCCCGCGTGTTCCCGTCCACGACCAGATGCGCCTCGGCGGGCATGAGCCGCACCAGGGACTCCAGTGCGGCCGAGGCCCCCAGGACCGAGCGCATCTCGATCCAGTGCCCGAGCAGCATGATGTCGATCAGGGTGGCGAGCTCCCAGAAGAAGACCTCTCCCCGGACCCCGAACGCGACGGCGCTGCTGTAGAAGTAGGCGACGGAGATCGCGAGCGCGATCAGCGTCATCATGCCGGGCTGGCGCTTCTTGAGTTCGGAGAGGAACCCCTGGAGAAAGGGCCACCCGCCGTAGAAGTAGACCGCGGTGGCGAAGGCGAACTGCAAGTAGCCGTCGCCGGGGAAACAGAGCGCGTCGCGAAGGCCGAGCCAGGACTGGATCATCGGAGCGAGCGCCACGACGGGGACCGAGAGGACGAGCGACACCCAGAAGCGGCGGCGGAAGTCGGCCACCATGTGCGCGTGGCGTCCCGCGTGGTCGGAGCCGCTCCCATGGTCGTGCTGGGGCGTGGGGCGGTCGGTGCCGTGAGCCGGGTCGTGCTCGTGCCCGTGGTGGCCGCCGTGGGCAGCACCGGGCCCGCCGTGGTGTGCGTGGTCGCGGTTCATGGTCACCCTTCCTGACGCGGGTCCGTCCCGGGCCGGGCCGGAGCGCCCGATCCGAGGTTGTAGAACGCGGCGAGCAGGGCGCCCACCAGCCAACCCAGCAATGCGATCTCGATCGTGCCGAGGGCCGCCTCCCACCAGGGCATCTCCCAGCGCATGATCGGTTCGACGTCCCAGCCGTGCAGCACGCTGTTGAAGAACCGGACGACGGCGGCCTTGGGCGAAACGAGCATGACGAGCACGCACCCCAGGTAGAGGAGTGCCGCGGTCGCGCCCACCGCGAAGCCCAGCCGACGGATGCTAATCCTCTGCATGGGAGCCTCCATTGTCGCGATGGTCCGTCCGGGTGTCCCGGTGTGTCCGGCCGCGCCCATGGCCCCGCGTCATAAGGAGATGGCACGCGAACATGAGCACGATGGCAACGAGGACCGCGGCGTCGCTTCCGATCCCCAGCACGGGGAGCAGGAACAGCACCGCGACCGGCAGGATGCACCCGATCAGCATGCGAAACTCGTGGCTCATCGCCCACCCTTTCCGGCGGGGCGGTCGGCGCCCGCCTTCTCCAGCAGTTTCACGAAGCCCAGCGCCGGGTCCTTGGTTTCCGAGGCCTGGATCACGGCCCAGTGCCTGCGCAGGTGCGCCCGGAGGAAGGCGAGCACGTGCCCCAGCAGGATCACCTGGCAGCGGGCACCGCGCCGGTCCGGGGCGGTGGACCCGAAGGCGACCAAGCGCACGCGGTGGCCGTGCGGCGTCTCAGCCCGGCCCCGCCGCATGAGCTCGTCCGTGACGGCCGAGGACTGCGCGGCGTCGCAGCAGCCGAACCGGCTCAGGGCCGCCTCGAGTACGGTCCGGTCGGTCGCAGCCTTGTTGAGGACCGCCTTCCCCTCCTTCACCTCGCCGATGATCATGTCGGGCAGGTGGGGCTGGATGTCCAGCGCGGGATCGACGGGCAGGGGCGAGGACGCTCCCTTGGCGCGTCGGCGCCCGGCTGCCTGGCCGAGGACGCTCGCCCGACCGAACCGAAACGCCAGGATGTCCAGGTCGGTCGTCGTCTGCATCGCGCCCGAACGCGTCGCCTCCACCACGGGGTACTCGGTGACGGTGAGGTAGCCGTTCACCCGGAGGTAGGCCTGGACGAGGGCGACCGCGTGGTCCATGGGGGGAACGTCCTAGGGGGATCCGCGGCGCGGGGGCGACGGGGTCGGACCTGTAGAGCGGGAGGGAGGTGCCGCCTCGGCCCGGCGGGCACGCCGAAGGCGCCAGGCAACGAGCAGGAACACCCCAAACAGGGCGACGCCGCTGAGGATCGTGACGACGGTGGGGCTCACGCTCAGGCCTCCCGGGCGACGGGTAGGTGGATCCGGGGGATGAACATCGGCACGCGGCGCCGGTACGCGAGGTACGCGTCGCCGAACTGCTCCACCATCTGGCGCTCCTCCCGGCGGGCGAGCAGCGTGTAGGCGAGGACGATCACGGGGAAGGCTGCGACCGAGACGATCGTCGGCCAGTGTACGATCCCTTCGCCAAACACGATGAGGAATAGGCCGGTGTACTGCGGGTGCCTGACGCGGGCGTAGGCGCCGTCGGTGACGAGTCGTCCTTCGCGCCGGGCGCGGTGGACGCGACGCCAGCCGTCAGCGACGAGCGTCGCGCCGGCGAAGACGATCGCGTAGCCGATCACCATCGCCGCGACGTGGGCGGCGGGGGTTCCGAAGAGCTGGGCCCAGAGGTTCCCCCCCTCGCTCCACGCGAGGTCCAGCCCGAAGACGCGCGCGAGGAAGTAGATCGTGAGCGGGAAGCCGTACATTTCGGCGTAGAAGGCGATGATGAACGCCTGCACCACTCCCGCCCGGGACCACTCCTTCCAACCCGCGGGTGCCAGGTAACGGTACAGCAGCCACGAGACGACCCACGTCACGAGGATGGCCAGGCCCCACATCCCGACGTGCATCAGGGCACCTCCTCTCGTACCGGCAGCACGGCGCTCCTTCCGGCGCCCGAGCCCGGAGGCCGCCTAGGGGGTCAGCCCTCGGCCCAGTGCGCAGGCACTCCAGCAAAGGGGGTTCCGGAACGCGCCAACGCGAACGAGACACGACGCTCAGAAGTTTAGCCTCGAAGCGCGCGGGGGGCCAGCCCCCCGCACCCCCCGGAGTTTTCCGCTTGGGGGCTGCCGGGATGGCCGGGGGGCTGCGGCGTACGAGAGGGGGTCGGCCCCGGGTCGCCCCGGGGCCGGCCATCCCGTATAGCCACCGCCGCGGCGCTCGGGTTGCTCTCCAGCAGCGCCCTGTCCTCCGCGTCGGTGCTCGCATCCTACGCTCCCTGGGCGACGGCGCCCGCGTCGACCTTCTGGACGCGCACGGCCGTCGCGTTGGGGCAGTTGATGTGCGCCCGCGGCGGCAGCGGCGCCACGCGCGGCGGACCGTTCACGAACCGCTCGGGGTGGCGCGCGAACGCCGCGTCCATCGCCTGCTGACGCACCCGCAGCACCTCCGGCGCACGCCCGACGTGGACGTCATGCGGCGTGAGCATGGCGATGCCCGAGTGCCGGTGCTCGTGGTTGTACCACTCGAAGAAGCGGGCGCACCACGCGCGCGCTTCCTCCAAGGACTCGAACCGGCCGGGGTACGTCGGCATGTACTTCAGGGTCTTGAAGTGGCTCTCCGAGAACGGGTTGTCTTTGCTGACGCGCGGCCGGCTGTAGCTGGCCAGCACGCCAAGGTCCACCAGCGCCTGCGAGAACGTCTTGGCGGTCATCGGCGCTCCGCGGTCCTGGTGCAGCGTGAGCTGCTCCGGCTTGACACCCTCCCGCTGTACGCAGGTCTCGAGCAGGCGCCGAGGAGCATCCTGCGGGCGGAGCAAGTTCCCGCCGCGCTCGCGCCCGGTGGCTCGGCGCCGCTTCCGTCGTCCTGTCCCACGATCGTAGAGGAGGCAGTCGGCGCCCCGGTCGATCCTCCGTCCTACGGAGCGACGCGGCCCGGCAGCGGTTCCACCTCGGCTTGCGGGAGGGTGAAGCGCGCGGCGCTGGCGACGAGCGGGGAGGGATCCTGGCGGAACGTCTGGAGCCGGGCGATGCGGTCGGGCGTCCACCCGGGGCCGCGCCCGGCCTCCGAGCGCGCCACGAGGGCGGCCAGGCCGAGTCGGCGGAGCCGCTCGTCGGGGTGGCTCTCGTAGCGGTCAACCAGGGCGTCGAGCACGGGCGCCATCGGCCCCCTGGCCAGCACGCCGAACGCGTCGAGCACGGCGCGCTGGACGTCGACCGACAACGCCCCCCGTTGTGCGAGGGCCTCGAGGCCCGCGGCCATCTCCGGGGGCTCGAACGCCGCGACGATCAGGGCGGCGCAGTGTGCCGTCGGGGCCGCGTCCGCGGCGAGGGCCTCGACGACCGCGCGTGCCACGGGCAGGAGGCGGAGGCGCTCGCGAGGCGTCCAGGCGATGAGCGCTTCGAGCAGGGCCTTCTGCGCCCGGCGGTCGTCGGCGAGCGAAGCCAGGGTCGCGGCGAGGCGGTCGGCGTCCGGGGCGGCCGCCGTGCCCACGACGGCCTCCGCCGCGGCCGCGCGCTCGGTCGGGAGGACCGAACGCAGGCGACCCACCGCGGCCGCCAGGAGCCGCCCCTCTCGATCGGCGAGCGGATCGGCGGCCAGGCGCGCCAGGACGGCGCAGCGCACCGCCGGATCCGGGTGGTCGAGCAGTCGTTGCAGCACGGTCGCGTAGCGCTCCCGCTCGGCCGTCGACAGGCCCACGAAGGGAATGCGCACGAGCCCCCACACCAGGGCCGGGTCGGGTTCGGTGGCCGCCTGCTCCAGTTCCTCCCAGGCCTCGGCGCGGTCCAGATGGCCCCGGTACGCGCGCAGGAGCGCGATGCGCAGATCCCGATGGACCGGGCTCTGGCCCCCGTCCGCCCCCTGCCCGGCCTCCTGCTGCAGCGTGCGCAGCAGGCCGAAGGCCTCGGGGCCGCGCACCTCGCCGGCGAGGCGCACGACCTCCTTGGCGACCGTCAGCCCCTTGAGCGGCGCGGCGCGCAGCAGGCCGATCGCCTCGGCCGGGGGCATGTCCAGCACGGGCCGCCGGAGGGCGTAGGCGGCGACGCGGGCCCGCTCGTCGCCCAGCGCCCGGACCAGCGGCGGCAGGCCGGCGTCGGTGTCCAGGCGCGCCAGGGCGCGCAGCGCGGCGTCGCGGACGGCGGGGCGGGAGGGGTCATCGGCCAAACGGACGATCGGATCCGGCCCGAGGGCGGGAAGCGCCGCGAGCTGCTGGACGGCCGCCCGCACCGTGGGGATGTCGTGATCCCGGTCCCCGGAGGCGACGACTTCGCCCAGCGTCGTGGCGAACGTGTGCTGCTGGCGGGGCGTCCAGCGGAAGAACCCCGTGCAAAGGGGAAGGACGAAGCGGGTCTTTCCGGTCTGGAAGCGCCCCGGCCAGGCCTTGCGACCCAGGTATCGATCGAGGAGGTCCTGGCGGCGAAGATGCAGATGGACGTAGACCGGCGGCTGCGTGCCCCAGGAGCGATCGTCGTTCAGGAGCGAAGGGATGAGCGCGACGAATCGGTCGCGCGCATGGCGCCCGAGGAGCCCGAGGGCCTCCGGCGCCGCCCCGCCCCGCGACTCCCGGGCGATGCGTTCGAGGTGGGGGTGGAGCGCATCGAACGCGCGCAGGCGGGCCCCGAGGGCCCGGGCGAGGGCGACGATCTGCTCGTCGCGTTCGCGCCGACTCCACGCCTGGAGCAGGGGGGCGAGGGCCTCCTGGAGGGGGCGCACCTGCGTGTCGTTCCAGCGCGCCTCGAGGTCGCCCAGGGCGATCGTGCCGCGTTCGCGCACCAGCGTCTCGAGCCAGGACGCCGCCCAGGCCGGATGGCGGGGGAGCAGGCGGACGACGAGTTGCTGCGCGGCGGCCGTCGTCGCACCGGAATGGTCGGCCGCGTCGAGGGCCTCCCGCAGCACCCCTCCGACCCTCTGGAGGTGCGCCGTCTGAAAGGCCGGTGTCGGAAGGGAGGCGAGCGCGGAGAGCATCGCGCAGCGCACGGGATCGGCCTCGTTCCTGTGGGCGTGCATCAGCGCAAGGCCGTCGCCCAGGCGCTCTCGCTCGAACCGGAGGGTGGCGAGCAGCGCCGCCCCGGCGGCGGCCCGAAGCGTTGGATCGGGATGTCCGAGGAAGGGTTCCGTCACGCTCCGGGCCTCGTCCCACGAGAGCAGCGCGGCGTAGGGCAGCCAGAGCGAGGGGTGGGCGCCCAGGGCGGGCAGCGCAAGGTGGCGGCGCGCCTCGGCCCGGCGCCGCTCCGCGGGCAGGTGCGCGAGCACCCCCGGCGCGACGGCGCCGTTGGCGTCCTGCCAGGCAGACCCTGCCGCCTCCCGTGCGCGGACCCGAAGATCGGGGGGTAGGCGGCGCAGCCAGCGCTCGGGCTGGGGTAGGAGTTCCGGACGCCGGGCGAGCAGGCCGAGCAGTCCCTCGGGGCCGAGCCGGCGCGGCCTCGGCCGCGGTCCCCACACCGGGGTCACGTCCGTCGCGCCGGCGAGCAGGGCGGCCACGGCATCCGGCCGCGTGCGCGCCAACCGGGCAAGGGCCAGCGTCCCGACGGGCCAACGCAGCGCGAGCCCCTGGGCGAGTCCGACCGCCGCGTCCGGGTCCCTCCGGGCGAGGACATCCAGCACCGCGTTGGCGGCCCGGCGCATCCACGCGCCCCCTGCGGACGCGCCATCCAGCAGGCGCCCCAGCAGCGCAAGCGCCGCCTGCGGGTGAAAGCGCGCGAGCCGGGCCCAGTGGGCCGGGGTGGCCCGCTCGAACGCCCCCGCGGCCCGCCGGGCCACGGCCGCCCCCGAACCCAACGGCAGGAGGGCCGTGAGGTCGCGGTCGCCGGCGGCCGCCAGGTCGTCGAGGAAGGCGTCGATGGGGCCGGTCCGGCCTCGCTCCCGCAGCCGACGAACCAGCGGGAGGCGATACGCACGGCGGGCATCCCGCAGCACCCCCGCCACCTGTTCGTCGTCGCAGTACAGCGCGACGAGTTGGAGCGCGCGTCCCCGGATCTGCCGGGACGGATCCCGGGCGGCCTGGGCCGCCAGCCTTCCGTCGCGGCTCCCATGGACCGACTGCAGGGCGAGCATCCGCTCGAAGAACCCCCCTTCGGCCAGGGCGGCGATCGCCCGGGCGACCGCGGGCGTTGCGCGCGCCGTCTCCCCGAGGGCCACCATCCGCCGCATCCGCTCGTCGTGTGTCGTCTGGTCGAGGCCCCGGAGGATCTTCCGTGCGTCCATCGCGAGCCTTCCTCCCCTGCACTCCGGGGTGCGAGGACGCCGAGCGTACGAAAGGCGGTCGAAGCCTGCAACGCCCGGACCCCGCCCGGGGGCGCCAGCGGGATGGGATCGACAGGCCGATCCAGCTTGGGGGCCAGGCGTCAGTGCGTCCCCCGACCGAGAGAAGGGCGCCGTCGGAACGCGGGGCTTCCCGCCCGCGCACCGGCGGCCGAGACCTGCGGCGCGCACCGGCCTGCGCGGCGGGCAAGTGCGACGAGGGAGTCGGCGGCGCAGGGCGCGCCCGGGGCCCGGGGTGGCGGCAGGGAGCGCCGTCTCACGTGCTGGTGCTCCGTAGAGCGCCGGCCACGGACTTCGTGGCATCATGGAGTCGTGAGACCCGCCGTTCTTGCAGTGGTAGGCCTTGCTGCGTTGGCAGTGGCCGGTTGCGGCCGCGATGCACCGACACGCCTTCCCCAAGTCGACGTGCCCGCTTGGGCCAAGGTCGCGCCGGAGCAGGTTGAAGAGGCGCGGAGGCGGGGCGCGCCCGTGGCGTTCGAGAATGAGTTGGGGATGCGATTCGTCCTGATCCCGGGGGGGACGTTTCTGATGGGCTCGCTACCGTCGGAACCGGGGCATGTCGCGAGCGAGGGCCCCCAGCATCGGGTCGCCATCCAGCCGTTCTACATGTCCGTGACCGAGGTCACAGCGGGCCAGTACGAGCCGTTTGACGCCCACGCATCAACCCTATATGGCAGAAACGAGGCATTCGGTTCCGCTGCCCACGCACGTGCATTGGACTACTGCGCATGGCTGTCGGCGCACTCCGGTGTCAGAACGTATCGGCTGCCGAGCGAAGCCGAGTGGGAGTATGCCTGTCGCGCCGGCACAACGTCTGCCTATGCGTTCGGCGAGTCCCTGTCCGCGGACCAGGCCGCACTCCAAGGGGGCGGAGGGTCGTACGAGGTGGGAGCCTTCCCGGCGAATCCCTGGGGCCTACATGACATGCACGGCGGCGTCTGGGAGCTCTGCTTGGACTCCTGGCACGTCACCTACCATGGTGCGCCGATCGACGGGCGGGCCTGGGTCGAGGCCGATGGCGGGCCGATCGTGATGCGTGGGGGATCGAGGGACGAGTCTGCGGCCTTCGCTCGCTCGGCCGTTCGCTGGCGTCACGCGGGCGGACAGCAGGCCCATGGCTGTGCCGTCGGCTTTCGCATCGTCTCCCCGCTGACCGCGCAGTAGTTCCGGTGAACGTACCGAGCGCGGCTCCCTTCCATCACCCCGGGTACTCGCCGCCGGCAAGGCGGGCGGACGCGCTGCCGAGCCCGGTCCGGTTGGGCCCGCAGGGCAGCCACTCGATCCTCATCGGGGCTCCGGGCGGACTCCGCGCGCAATGCTCGACGCGCACGGGCGGGCGCCGCTTGCCGCGTGACGGTTGCGAGCCGCGCTCGGTAGGTTACCGGGCGCGCCGATGGCGTAAGAAGGTCGCCTGATCCCACAATCGGAGGGAAGGCTCCCGCGCCAGACGCGCCGTGCGAGGTCGAAGGGGCTCAACGGGCAGGCAAGGAGAGCGCCGTCCATGGTCTCGGGCACTCGCGCCGGGCCTATCCCGAGGGGGTGGAGCCCCTGCTGGACGCCTTTCTCTCTCGCGCGCCGGAGTGGCCCGCGGAGTTGACCGAGTACGCCGAGCAGGCCCGGTGGCACTACATCCTCTGACGGCCGGGGCCGCGGCAGGGAGGGCCACGCCCAGCGCCGGACTGGCGGGTGTGGAAGGAGGGACCTCGGGCCGGGCCCCGATGGGGGAAGCGAAGGGGCGCGCGGCGGGCGCGGTCAGCGGCTCGAAAGGCCCACGCCCAGCCGGCCCGGCGCGAGCACGACCGCGCGGCGCTCCGCTCCCCGGTAGGTCACGGCGGGGACCTCGGGCTTGGCGCCCGCCTGGGCGATCGCGGCGCGCAGGTCCTCCACGCTGTCCAGGCGCCGGCCGTCGTACTCGGCGAGGTAGTCGCCAGCCTGGATGCCGGCCCGCGCGGCGTTGCTCCCGCCCTCCACGTTCGTCACCCGCAGCACCGGGGCCGGGACGAGTTCTGCGGCCTCCCGGTAAAGGATCAGGTAGGCGCGCACGACGTGCGTCGCCTCGGCGACCTGCTCCGGCGTCGGTCGGGGCTGCTGGTCCGGGAACTCGTAGGGCTGCGGGTGGTACTCCAGGCGCGCCGTCGCGCCGGGCACGAGGTGCGCCGTGAGGTCGATCCACCACGGGCGCACGACGTCGCCCGGCGCCCAGCCGGCGCGGGCGAAGTGCCAGGTCCCGAACTGGGGGCGGTTGGGGTTCAGGTACACGTCCGTGCGCCAGAGCACGTTGTCGAAGGCAATCGACGCCGCCTCCGGCGCGGCCGTGTCGGGCGTGAACACGACCGTGCGTCGCGACGGGGTGAACTCGCCGACCTGGGAGTGGCCGGTGGTGGTCACGAAGAGGCGCGCGGCCCGCGTCTGGCGGGGGACCGCCACCTCGCGCGGCCCGAAGAAGTCCCGGAAGTGGTTCTCCTGCGAGCGGTAGTGGGCCGTTCCGTGCCAGAGCGGCACGACGGCGAAGGGCTCGAGGGCCGGTGCGCCGTGGTGGTACTCCAGGGCGAGGCTCATCCGGTAGCCACGGTTCTTGTAGAAGGTGGTGCCGGCCGCCAGCTCGATCGTCCGCCGGCCGGCGAGCAGCGGCCTGAACGGCGTCACGTCCACGACCCAGTGGCATTCGGTGCGGTAGGAGGTGATGAAGGGGACGATGCCCAGCGTACGGCCGTCGTCGTCCTTGACGGAGACCTCGCCGTTGCGGTCCCACTCGTCCCACGCCTCCCCGGCGTCGTGGATCGAGAGCGTGAGCAGCACGCGGCCAAAGGCCCAGGAGGCGGGGGGGAGGTCCACCTCGCGCGCGTAGGCGGTGGTGCGGTTGTCGGTGAGGACGTGGTCGAAGACCGCGACCCCAAGCGGCGGGCGGGGCGGGGCGGCCTCCGGCCCGGCGTCGAGCACGGGGTCGTGGACCTCGAAGTGGGTGGCCGCGTGCGGGCGCGTGCCCGCCGCGAACCCCAGGCGCCATTCGTAGGGCAGGAGCCCGGGCACGAAGTGGCGGTCGTACACCTTGGCGCCGGCCAGCGCCACGGTGACCTCCGCGCCCCCGGTCACGTGCTGCACGCGGACCTCCAGGTCCGCCGGCACGCCGCGGAACTCGACGGGCGCCACGCGCTTGACCAACTCGCGACCGTCCAGGTGCAGCGACACCTCGCGCTGGGGGAGGTCCTGGTAGTTGCCCCACGGGGTGAACGGCTCCTGGCTCGGGGGGTTGTGCACGTCCAGGCCGACGGCGAAGGTGCCGGCGAGGTTGGGCTCGACGGCGCTGGGCAGGAAGGGCGCCGGGCCGCGGCGCCCGAAGGCGCGCGTGGCGAGGAAGAGCACCGATCCGCCGTCGCCCCCAGGCGCGACGCGCACCCGGGCCCGGAGCCCGAACCACTCCCGGGCGCCGGGAAACGCGAGGTCGTAGCCGGCGGCGTTTGACTGCCCCGGCGTCCCTTGGGCGTCGAGCAGGTGAAGCGTCCGGCCCTCGGCGCGCGGGCCCTCCCCGGCGCCGTAGGCGGCGAGGTGGGGGGCCGGGGGCGCGCGCTCCTCGGCCTGGGCGGGCCCGGGACCCGAGGGGGCAAGGGTGGGGGCCAGGACGAGGAAGGCGGCGAGGGCGGACGGGCGCATGGGCCGGAGGGTACGCCGGGCCTGGGCCGGGCGCGCGCCGGGCTTGTGTCCCCCGCCGGCCATCTGCTACACTTGTAGCAGACCAGGAGGCCCGCATGCGGATCGAAGTCGGAGTCGAGGTGGCGGCGCCGCAGGCGCAGGTGTTCGAGGTGTTCGCAGACCTGGGCCGGGCGGCGGAGCGGATCTCGGGCATCGAACGCGTCGAGATCCTGACCCCGGGCCCGGTCGGACGGGGCACGCGCTGGCGCGAGACGCGCCGGATGTTCGGCAAGGAGGACACGGTGGAACTGGCGATCACCGCCTTCGAACCGCCCCGCTCCTACGCCGTCGAGGCCCACTCGTGCGGGGCGCACTTCCGCTCGGAGTTTCGCTTCGAGGCGCGCCCGACGGGGACCGCCGTCACGCTCACCACCGTGGGTCGGCCGGTCACGCTGCTGGCCCGGCTGCTCACGCCCCTTTCCTGCCTCATGAAGGGGAGCATGCGCAAGGCGCTCCAGAAGGACCTGGACGACCTCAAGCGTGCCGCCGAGGCGCACCTGCCCGCCTGACCCACGCCCGCCGGCGCTTCGGCCCCCGATTCCCCCCCGCCCCCCCCGCGTTCATCAAGGCACGCCATCCACCATGCGCCGCCCCCCGTCGCCCCCATTCGCGCTCCTCCTGGCATTCCTCCTCGCGTTCCTCCTTCCGGCCCCCGGTCCGGGCACGCGCGCGCCTTGCGCGCAGGAGGCCCCCTGGGCGGGGATCGAGACGGCGCCGGCGATCGTGCGCACGGACGAGCAGCCGGCCGTGTTCGTCGTGGCCGTGGTGGATGCGCGCGACGGGCGCCCGATCGCCGGCGCCCGGGTGCGAGGCTACGCCGAGCACGTGGACGGGCGCCACGCGCAGGTGCACACCCAGGTCGTTTCGCTGCGGGCCGATGCGTCCGGCGTGGCCCTGGGCGAGGTCGACACCCAGGCGCTCGGGGCCAGCCACTGGGTCGTGTCGGCGCCCGGCTACCAGCCCTTTGCGGACTTCCACGGCTACTGGCCGCCCGAGCGCGTGGCGCTGGAGCCCGCGGTCCCGATGGCCGTGCGGTTGCTCGGCGCCTTCGGCGAGCCGCTGGCCGGCGCCGAGGTCGAGGCGTTCTCGGGCTGCCCCCACGCGCCGCCGGCCGCCTGGGGGGCCACGGACGAAGAGGGCGTGTTCCGTGTTCGCGACGGCAGCGCGGGCGGCTTCGAGTTGTGGGCCAGGGCCCCGGGCCAGGCGTGCAGGGTGCAGGACATCCCGCCCCTGCTGGGGGAGGAGCCCGACGTCCGCGTGCTGGCTCCCGGGATCACGGTGCGCGGGCGCGTGCTGGATCCCGACGGGCGACCCGTGCCCGGCGTGGTGCTTCGGGGCGCCGGATACCCGCGCGGGCCGGCGGCGCTCACGGGGCTGGACGGCCGCTTCGCGCTCGAGGGCCTGGATCCCGGGCAGTCCATCGAGGTGTTCCATCCGGCGCTTGGGGCCGCGGACGGGACGCCGCACCGGGTGCCGCGCGCGGCGGCGGACGTCCCGCTCGCGTTGGTGTGGGCGCTGGACGGCCTCGGGGCGGGCGCCGCGACGGGGGATCTCCTCGTCGAGGTGCGCGACGCCGCGGGCGAACCCGTCGTCGGTCACGCCCTGCTCGTGCTGGGCTCCGACGGGGTGGGTCAGGCGGTGAGCACCAATGACGAAGGACAAGCCGAGGTGGCGCTGCCCGCCGGACCCTGCCTCATCCGCGACGACGACCCGTTCGCCCCCTGGGCCATCGGGGAGGTCGCCGGCCGCGTCCCGCCCGACGGCGAGGCACGCCTCGGGGCCACGGCCCGGCCCCAGGTCCGCTTCGCGCTCATGGGGGAAGGGGAGCCAGGCCTCGCCCTGGCCCTGGTGGCCGAGGGGCGCATGTTTCACTTCGAGGGCCCGGCCGGGGATCCAGAGGGACCGTGGCTTTCGCCCGCGGCCCGTGCCGCCGTCCAGGTGCGGGCCCGGGACTACGCCTGGGCGACGGTGATTCCCGTCGGCCCGCCGCAAGACGGCGTGCGTTCGGCGCACCTGCGGCTGCCCCCCGCGCATCGAATCGTCGTGCCGGGCTTGGCCGAAGACGTCTGGGCCTTCCTCGCGCCGGCCCGCTTCGCCTGGGCCGAGCGCAGCCTCGAGTTCCGCGGCGGCGTCGCCCGGCTGCGGTGCTCGGGATCGTTCGTGCTGCGACTCGCCAGTGCGGGCGACGAGCCCGACCGGCTCGTGCCGCTCACGCTGCCCCCGCTCGCCACGGGGGCGGTGGACCTCACGGTCGACCCCGCCCGGGACGGCCGCCCGGACGAGGCCGGGCGGGCCTTGGTCCACCTGCGCCGGGCCGACGGGCAGGCGGTGGGCCCCGTGCGCGTGGCGGAGCGCGGCGTCGGATCCGACCGGCTCGCTGACGCGGGCGGCGAGTGGGACGGCGCCGAGCCGATCGAGGTCACGGCGCCCGCGCGGGTCCTCCTGCTGGCGCAGGGGCTGGCCCCGCTCTCGGTGGAGGTCCCGCGCGCCGGGGACCTGCACGTCGTGTACCCCGCCGGGGGCATCGACCTGCACGCGCTGGACGCCGCGGGGGCCCCCGTGGCCGCGGAGGCCCTCCTCGGCGGGATCCGCTACCCGATGCCCGCGGGGCGCCTTTCCCTCCGGGGGCTTGCGGCGGGCGCCCATGCCCTCTTCGTACAGCGCACCGGCGGCGTGCCCGCCAGCCGCGACAGCCTGCGCTGGCGCTTCGAACTCGGGGACTCCCAGGTGGTCGAGACCACCCTTCGGCTTCCGTAGCGGGTCCTTCGCCCGGAGTCCCCGACCCGAACCTCCGGCCCGTGCGCCCGTTCGCTCCGGCATGCGGTGGGCCTTCCTGCTCGGGGTGCTGGGCCTGGTCGGCGCGCTCGCCCTGGCCACCTACCCGAGTGCGGTCGGGCCGGGCCTGCGACCGCTGCCGGGCGCGGAGCCGGCGGGGCCTGACGCGGCCGACCCCGGGTACCCGACGCTGGCCGGGGTGGAGGCCGCGCCAACGGAGGTCGGGCAGGGCCCGCCCGGTCTGCGCAGGCCCGGCGAGATCCCGTTGCCCGAGCCGGCGGCCGTGGGGTCGCCCGCCTGGCGGTTGGAGGCCCGCCCGCTTCCGCCGGACGTCCGAGAGCGGGGCGATGCCGCGTTGGAGTTCCACCTCGTCCGGGCGGACGACGGGTCGGACCTGGACGGCTCGACGGTCGTGCTCTGGCGCCTTGACGAACCGGCCAACGTGCACTGGCGGGCCGGCGCGCGGCGCGTCGCAGAGGCCACGACCGAGGCCGGCCGCGCGCACTTTGGCGACCTGGCGCCGGGGCGCTACCGCGCCAGCGTCGGGGGGCGCCGCGTCGGCGCGGAGGACCCGCCGGCGTTCGACGTGCCCGATGGGCTCACGCGGCTGCAACTCGCGGTCGAGGCGCCCGGACGCCACCCCGTGCGCGTGAAGGTGTTCCTGCCGGACGGCGGCGTGCTGGAGCGGGGCTGGATCTCCTGGACCGGGGGTTCGTCCTCCACCGACACGTGGACCCGGCCCGAGTGGGCCCGGACCCGGACCCCCCGGCTGGAAGCGTTCTATGGAGGTGGTTCGGAGGGCTGGCACTCTCGCACGTGCGGGCGCGGAAGCGGGGAGCGTGAACCGGTCCTTGGCGACGCCGACGGCCTCGTGCTCGGCGAGTTCGAGGGCCCGGCGGCGGGCGGATCGAGTTCCGCCTCGTGGCAGGTCGGCGCCGAGGGCCACGGCACGGTCCGGTGCTTCGTCCGGATGCAGGAGGAACGCCCGCTCGCCTTCGTGGCAGCCACCGTGCCGCTGACGCTGGCCGAGGACCTTGTCCGCCTGCCCGACGGCCGGCGGGCGGTGGACGTTGGCGCCAGGCTCAAGGTGCACTCCGAGGCCCGGCTGGTTCCGCCCGAGGGTCCGCCGCCCCCGGCCGAGGATCTGACGATCGTGATCGAGGCGCACCTGGAGGGCTACCGGCCGCTGGTGAGCGAGTGCTGTTTCGCCCGGCTGCCGTGGAAGCCGCGCGTCATGCGGCCCGTCGAGCGGTAGTCGGCGCGGGCGCGGACGATGCAGACCCGGTCCCGGGGCGTTTCCAAGGCCATGCCTCAATCCCGCCGCGCCCTTTCCAACCGCCCCCGGGCTCGTCCGGGGGTGGCGCTCGCCCTGGCGCTGTGGCTCGCGGGAGCGGCCGGAGCGGAGGACCTCGCCCGCGAGTGGATCGACCGGCCCGGGGAGGCCGAGGGCGAGGCCGAGGTGCTGGTCATCGACCGCGTCACGCGCCGGCCCGTCCCCGGCGCGCGCCTACGGCGCTACGGCGAGATGACGCTGCCCCGGGCGCTCTTCCTCGACCGCTTCACGACCGGGCCGGACGGCCGGGCGCTGCTGCGGGCGGGCGGCTGGGTCGAGGACACGCATTGGCTGGTCGACGCGCCGGGCTACGCGCCCACGCATGAGTACGGCTGCCTGGCGCCGGCGCAGGTCGAACTCGCGCGGGCCACCCCGGTTTGGATCCGGATCCTCGACGCGCTCGGGCGGCCGCTGCCGGGGGCGGAGATCGACGCCTTCGCCGGGTGCGGGCACGCGCCCTCGATGGCGCGCTTTCGCGCGGACGCAGAGGGGGCGGTCACCGTGGGCGGCGTGGACCCCCGCGTGGCCCTGCTCTGGCCGCTGGCCGAGGGCTGCGAATCGGAGTACCTCGATCTGCACGGGCGCGAGCGCCTCGACGGGTCGACCGGCGACTGGGCCCTCGTGCTCGGGCCGGGGGGGATCTGCGAAGGGGTCGTCACCGACGGCGAGGGCCGTCCGCTCGCCGAGGCCTGGGTCACGGTGCCGGGCAACGAACGCGGTCCCGAGATGCTGACCGGGGCGGACGGTCGCTTCCGCCTCGTCGGGGGCCGCGAGGACGGAGGCTTGCGCCTTTCGCATCCGCTGTCCGAGCAGGACGCGTGGCTCTCCGACGAGGACGTCGGCTGGCGCAGCGGCCATCCGCTGCGCGTGCGCCTGACCCGCCATGGCACGCTGGAGTGGGAGGCGCCGGGCCCCCGCCGACCCGTCGAGGTACACGTGGCCGGCGTCGATGGCGACGAGGACTTCGAGGGCGTGACGCTGGTGCGCCTCGACGACGGCCGCGCCTTCGACCTGCGCGTGCCCGCGGATCCCGAGGACGAGCAGACGCTGCCGGTCGGCCGCTACGTGGCGCTGGATCGGGCGCGCGCTCCGCGCCGCCTGCGCCCGGCCCAGGTCGAGATCCTTCCGGGCGCGCGCCCGCAGCGCGTGGACCTGGTCGCCGAGCCCCTGGCCCGCCTGCGGCGGCACGGAACCTTGCCCCCGGACGCGGAGGTCTTCCTCGCGCTGCCCTGGCGGGTGGCCTCGCCCGACGACCTGGACGCCCCCTGGGAGCCGGCGATCGAGGCCGACGCGCCCGCGGCCCTCCGGGTCGAGTGGCTCGGGGCCGCGTTCTTCTTCCCGGTCGGCCCGGCCCGGGACGGGGTGCGCGACGTCACGGTGCGCCTGCCCGAGCCCCACCGGGTCCAGGTGCGCCGGGCGGACGGGACGCCTCCGGACCTGGTGGTGGAACACCCCTTCGATGCGGCGGAGGCCCTGGCGCTTTACGAGGGCGAACTCCTGGTTCCGGCCCGGCGCGACGGGACGGACCTGCTCACCTTCAAGACGGGCGTCCTGCACGTGCGCGTCGTGGACCAGGGGCGGGTCCACGAGGTGCCGGTCACCTTGCCGCCCGCGGGCGCCGTGGCGCAGGTGCGCCTGCCAGGGCCGGAGGAGGTCGTCGCCCGGCTCGTAGAGGTCCGGCCGGACCCGGCGGACCCCGCGCCCGAGGCGACACTCTCGGTGTGGGACCGCTGGGGCACGCGGATCCTCAAGGACCTGGCGCTCGACGCTCACCCAGGGTTCCTGCTCCACGGCGCGGCCGGCCTCGAGGTCGAGCGGCCCGGCTTCGTGACGCGACGGGTGCTCGTGGACCAGGGCGGGACGGTCACGGTGCGCTGGCCCGCGACCTCGCTCACGCTGCGGGTGGCGGGGGCGGGTCCCGGCCTTCGGGCCCGCGTCGGCCGCGACGAGTTCCCGCTGGACGCCGCTGGCGTCGTGCGCATCCGGGGCCTCGAACCCGGCCCCTTCCTCGTCGACCTCCTCCCCCCCGAAGGCGCCGAGGGCGCCGAGGCCCTGCGCCTTCGGGGCCGCATCCAGGCGGGCCAGCACCTCGCGCACGCCGTGGCGTGGGAGACGGACGAGGAGTAGGCGCCGGACACCGACCGCGGGCCGGGTGGCGCCGCCCGCGGGCGGTTGCCTCTTCCGGCCGGGGATGCCCGCGGCACACTGGGCGCGGCCGAGGCGGGAGGCGCGCGGTGAGCGGCGAGCAGGTCCTGGTGCTGGCGATCGCGGGGGGGACGCTGGGCATGTTCCTCTGGGGCCGCTGGCGCCACGACATGGTGGCCCTGGCCGCGCTGCTCGCTTGCGTCGTGAGCGGCCTGGTGCCGGCGGAGCAGGCGTTCCAGGGCTTCGCCCACCCGGCGGTGATCACGGTGGCCTGCGTGTTGGTGTTGAGTCGCGGCCTCCAGACCTCGGGCGCGATCGACGCCCTCTCCCGGGCCCTGCTTCCGGCCCGCGCCGGGACGACCGCGAGCCTCCTGGCCCTGATGGGCCTGGCGGCGCTGCTCTCGGGACTCATGAACAACGTGGGGGCGCTCGCGTTGCTGATGCCGGTGGGCGTGCGCCTGGCCCAGCGCCTGGACCTTCCGCCGGGCAAGGTGCTCATGCCGCTCGCCTTCGCGTCGATCCTGGGCGGCACGACGACGTTGATCGGGACGCCGCCCAACCTGATCGTGGCGGGCTTTGCGGCCGAGGCGCGGGGCGTGGCCTTTGCGATGTTCGAGTTCACGCCCGTGGGGCTCGCGGTCACCGCGGCGGGCGTCGGGTTCCTGGGCCTGGTGGGCTGGCGCCTCGTGCCGGCGCGCCCCGAGGCCGCCGCGGAGGGCTTCGAGACCGGCGCCTACCTCACCGAGGCGCGGGTGCCCGAGGGGAGCAAGGCCGCCGATCAGCGGCTGCGCGACCTGGAGCGGAGGCTGGACGAGACCGGCGCCCAGATCGTCGGCCTGGTCCGAAACGAGGTGCGGCTGATGGCGCCGGCCTCCGGGCGCATGGTGCGGGCGGGCGACATCCTGGTGATCGAGGCCGAGGCCGAGGGCCTTGCCCGGGCGCTTTCCCTGCTGGGCCTCGTGCTGGAAGAGGCCCGCGGCGGCGGCCAGGAGGCGCCGGAGCCCGAGCCGCCGGAGACCCGGGACGAGGTGGCGTTGATGGAACTTGCGGTGCTGCCGGGCTCGGCGCTCGAGGACTATTCGGCCAGCGACCTGATGCTGCGCACGCGCTACGGGCTCAACCTGCTCGCCGTCTCGCGGCACGGGCGGCGTTCGATGACGCGCCTGCGCACCCTCGCGCTGCGCTCGGGCGACCTGCTGCTGATGCAGGGTCCGCCCGAGGCGTTGCTCCAGTTCGCTTCGGACCACGGGTGCGTGCCGCTCGCCGAGCGCGAACTTCGGCTGCCCAACCGCGCCCGGGCGCTCCAGGCCGCGTCGATCCTGGCGCTTGCGATGGGGGTGGCCGCCTTCGGCCTGCTGCCCCCGGCCGTGGCCTTCGCCGCGGGCGTGCTCGCCTCGATGGTGCTGCGCACGGTTCCGCCCCGGGCGGTGTACCAGGCCATCGACTGGCCGGTGATCGTGCTGCTGGCCGGCCTGCTGCCCGTGGCGGGGGCGATGCAGTCCACGGGGGCGGCCGACCTGCTGGCCCGCTTCCTGATGACGCAACTCGTCGGGGGCTCGGCCGTGCTCGGGCTGGTGGTGATCCTGGTCACGACCATGCTCCTCACCGACGTGCTCAACAACGCGGCGACGGCCGCCATGATGGCTCCGATCGCCATCAGTTCGGCCGCGAAGCTCGGGGTGAACCCCGAGGGCTACCTGATGGCGGTGGCCGTGGGGGCGTCGTGTTCGTTCCTCACGCCCATCGGCCACCAGAACAACACGCTCATCCTCGGCCCGGGGGGCTTTCGCTTCGGTGACTACTGGCGCACGGGCCTGCTCCTGGAGGCCGTCGTCGTGGCGGTCGCCGTGCCCTTGCTCCTGCTCTGCTGGCCGCTGTAGGTCGCCCCATGGATGCGGGCGCGACGATCAGGCGCCGCTCGCGGCGCGTTCCAGGCGGGTCTGCATGCGGTCCACGCCGCCCCCGGCGTATTGCTTCACGGGCTGACCGTCCACGAAGATCACGTTGTAGGGCAGGTCCGTCACGCCTGCGACCCACGGGTGGGCCTTCTTGAAGCCGATCAGGCCCGGCCGGTCCAGCAGCAACTTGCCAAAGCGGACGTCGGGCCAGTGACCGGGCTCGGCGAGGTAGGCGGTGAGTTCCTCGGTCCAGCGCTGGCAGGCCGGGCAGTCGCTCTTGCCCAGCATCAGGAAGGCCCGCGGGGCCTTGAGGAACCCTTCCCAGGTCGTCGCGTCGAGCAACTCCAGGCGTGCCATGGCGGGTCTCCGGGGCTGGGGGGGGTGGGCTGGGGGAGAGCCGGGGGGATGGCGAAGGGGCGCGCCCGGGGGCGCAGGCCCCCGGGCGCGCCGGAGGCGCCCGGTCAGGCGACGAAGGCCTCGCCCTTGGTCCAGTTGGCCCCGCACAGGCCGCCGGCGCGCAGCGCCTGCACGGTGCGCAGGACCTCGCCGGGGTTGCGGCCCACGGAGAGGTCGTTCGTGGAGGCGGCGCGCACGATGCCCTTGTCGTCCAC
>JAPKHB010000160.1 GCA_026647295.1 Planctomycetota bacterium
AGGGCCTGCCGAAGGACATCGCCGTCCTGGGCGGCCAATGGACGCTGGCGAAGAACGCCGACGACGGCACCCAGGCGCTGGCCGCAGCCCCCGGCGAAGCCCTGCTGCTGCGCCTGCCGGTGCCCGACCCGGCCGTCGAGCGCGGCCGGACCCGCGTCCGCCTGGTCGGCGAACTGCCGAGCCCCACCCAGGAGGTCCGCGGCTGCGCCTTCCGAAGCCGCTGCCCGCGGGCCTTCGAGCGCTGCGCGGTCGAGGCCCCGGCCCTGCTCGAGCACGAGCCGGGGCACCTGTCGGCCTGCCACCTGGGGGCGGAGGCGGCCCTGGGCGAGGCCCCCGGCGGGGCGGGGGGGGTGGCGTGAGCCCGCGGCGCGTCGTCCGCACCGACGCGGCCCCCGCGGCCATCGGACCCTACAGCCAGGCGGTCGTGGGCGGCGGTCTCGTCTACGCCTCCGGCCAGATCGCGCTCGACCCGATCCGGGGCGACCTCGTGGGGGCCGGCGACGCCGCGCGAGAGGCCGAGCAGGTGCTGCGCAACCTCGAGGCCGTCCTGCGCGCCGCGGGGAGCGGACTCGAACGGGTGCTGCGCTGCGAGGTCTACCTGGTCGACCTCGCCGACTTCGCCGCGGTGAACGCGGTGTACGCGCGCGCGTTCGGCGCGGACCCCCCGGCCCGGGTCACGATCCAGGCCGCCGCGCTGCCGCGCGGCG
The DNA here is from genome assembly GCA_026647295.1 of Planctomycetota bacterium. Classification (GTDB taxonomy): domain Bacteria; phylum Planctomycetota; class PLA2; order PLA2; family JAEUHO01; genus JAPKHB01. Next base: position 708 of record JAPKHB010000160.1, read on the forward strand.
CCCGCGTCGAGATCGCGGCCGTGGCGCTCGCCGGCCCTCGGCCCGGCGAGCCGGACGCCCGCCCGGCCGCGCCCGCGTAGGATCGGGGGGATGGCCGAGCCGGTCCCCTCCGTCGCGCCCCGGACGCTCCCGCGTCTGGACATCCTCTTCTTCGACGTCGACGACACCCTGTACAGCACGACGGAGTTCGCCGAGCACGCCCGCCGCAACGCGGTCCACGCGATGATCGAGGTGGGGCTCAAGGCGGCCTTCGAGACCGCCGTCGCCGAGCTGGACGAGGTCGTCGCCGAGTTCAGCAGCAACTACCCCGACCACTTCGGCCGCCTGCTCGACCGGCTCGGCCCCGAGGCCTCGCGCGGCGTGAACCGGGCGGTGCTCACCGCGGCGGGGGTCGTCGCCTACCACCGCACCAAGGAGCGCGACATGCGCATCCTGCCGGACGTGGCCGAGGTGCTGGCGCGCTGCCGGGACGCGGGGGTGCGCCTGGGCGTGATCAGCGCGGGCTTGCAGGTCAAGCAGGCCGAGAAGCTGCTCCGCCTCAACGCGCTGGCCTACTTCGACCCCCAGGCCATCTTCTTCTCGGACCAGCTCGGGGTGGGCAAGCCCAACCCGAAGATCTACCTGAAGGCGTGCCAACTGGCCGGCGTCAACCCCACGCGGGCCCTCTACGTAGGCGACCGGGGTGCGCACGACGTGGAGCCGGCCGCGCAGGTGGGGATGCGCACCGTCCACTACCGGGGGGCCGGCGGGAAGTACGCCGACGAGCCGTGCCGGCGCGCCGACCACCACCTGACGGACCTACGCGATCTGTTGCCCATCCTGCGCGAGGCCTACGGCGTAGCCGTCGGGGCGCCGTAGCGCGTCCGAGCCTGGGGTCTGCTCGGCGTCGGGGACCGCGCGCCGGTCCCCGTCAGCGGCTCATCATCCGGGTTTCCTGCTCGCTCAAGTCGGTGATCTGGGCCCGCACCAGGATCATGAGCTGGCTCACCTCGTCGCTGCGGCCCTTGCGGGAGAAGAGGAAGCCCAGGATCGGCAGGTCGCCGAGGATGGGGGTGATCGCCTGGCGGTCCACGGTGTTGATGGTCTTGAGGCCGCCGATCAGGATCGTGCCCTGGTCGGGGACGCGGACCGTGGTCCGGGCCGACTGGATGCGCAACTCGGGGAGCTGGATGATGATCGGCGCGAACGAGGACGCGAGCGAGGTGGCGAAGGTGGGGATCGGCTCGAGCAGGTCGGCCACCGTCGGCTGGAGCTCGAGGGTGATGTAGCGCCGGTCGTTGCTCACCGTCGGGCGCACGTCCAGCGTCAGGCCGTCCTGGATGATGCCCACGATCGGGTCGGCGATGAACGAGGTCTGGGCGACCTCCACGTCGAAGTCCTGGATGTAGGAGAGCTGGTTCACCACCGTGAGGTTGGCCCGCTGGGTGTTGTAGACGGTGACGATGGGGGCCGTGAGGGTGCGGTTGCTCAAGACCTTCTCGGTCGCCCGCAGGATCACGCTCAGGTCCAGGTCGTCCAGGTAGCCGATCGTGAAGGTCGAGCCGCCCGTCGAGCTCAAGATCGTGCCCAGCGGGTTGTCGAAGATGTTCTCGGTGCGCGTCCGGAAGTCGCCGTCCTGGCCGTCGTTGAAGTAGGCGCCGGCCGAGGGGCTCAAGGCCGCGCCGGTCGCCAGGCCGCCGCCGCCGTTGTCACGGCCGGCCGAGGCCGCGTCCTCCAGGCCGTTGGTGACGTCGTCCAGGTTCACGAGCGTGCCCGGCGTCTGGCCGCCCAGGCCGCGGAAGTCCACGCCGACGTCGACCAGGAAGTTCTCGCTGACCTCCAGGAAGCGGGTCTCGATCGTCACGACGATGCCGGCAAAGCCGCGCAGGTCGTTCAGGAAGCGCGCGACCTGCTCCTGGACCTCGGGGGTGGAGCGGACCACGATGTTGTGCTCGCCCTGCGCGACGATCTTCGCGTTCTCGTTCTCGCTCCAGAAGGTGGGCGAGACGGCGCCCTGGATGAGCTCGATCAACTCGTCGATCTGCCCGTAGGGGAAGATGGGCTCCTCGCTCTCCGAGCCGAACAGCGGCTGCTCCTCGTCGGAGACGTCGTCGGGGCTCACCAGCCGGATGCTGGGGGGGATGAAGTCGGTCAGGCCCGCGGTCAGGTCGGCCACGGAGTGCAGCTGCGTGACCAGGTTCTTCTTCACGAACTCCTTGCGGGTGAAGAGGACCAGGTTTCCGCGCGTGTGCCACACGGCGTCCTCGATCCCCGTGGCCGAGACCAGCATGTTGAGGGCCGAATCCATGGGGATGTCGGTCATCACGAGGTTGGTGACGGTGGCGTCGGCCAGTTCGCCGGCGGCGCGGGGGTCGATGTGCAGGTTGTAGCCCGTCTGGATCTGCAGCGAGCGGATCACCTCGGAGAAGGACTGGCCCTCGACGGCGAGGTTCACGGAGGTGCCCTGCACCTTCTTCATCAGGGCCTCCCCCTCGCTGTCCACCTCGATCGCGCCGAAGCTCGGGCGGGACTGGGCGCGGGCGGTGGAGATGCGTTCCCAGAACTTGCGGCTGGGCCACTGCAGGATCTTCTGCTGGGGGATGCGCGTCCGCTGCATCTCGTCGTACCACTCACGGAAGGACTGCTTCTCGCGGCGCAGGAAGTCGACCTGCATCTGCTCGTTCTGGGCGCGCTGGGCGCAGGAGAGCAGGTCCATGGCCTTGGTGTTGTCCGGCTGCACCTCGAGCACCTGGCGGGCGTACTCGGCGGCCAACTCGAACTGGTTGCGGTTGAAGGCCTCGATCGCGGCCCCCATCCAGCGCTCGAGGCGCTCCATCTCCTGCATCAGGCGCTGCTCTTCCTGGGCGGCCATCTCCGCCAGGCTGCGGGCCACGGCGTCCTGCCGGGCCTGCTTCTCGCCCTGGACCTTGGAGGCGCGGGCGTGGCGCAGGCCGTTGGACGCGTCCTTCTCGATGGAGCCCCATTCGATCTGGTAGGGCGAGGTCTGGATGATGAAGAGGGCGTTCTCGAAGCTCTCGATCGCGTCGTCGTAGCGGCCGCTGGCGAGCGCCACCTGCCCGGCGTGCGTGAGCTTGGCGGCCTTCGTGCGCTGCTCGTCGATGCGGACCTTGGTGACCTCGGCCTGCCGGCGGGCGTAGTCGGCGGCGCCGCTGTCGCGCTTGCCGAGCAACGCCTCCAGGTCGCGCAGCTCGGCGCGCACCTCGCGGTGGCTCGGGTCGAGCTCGAGGGCGGACTGCAGGAGTTCGTAGGCCTCGCGGTAGCTACCCTTCTCGATCAGGATGCGGGCGCTCTCGAGGCGCTGGCGCACGACGAAGCGGGCCCGGTCGGCCTCGATGGCCCGCCGCTCGGCTTCGGCGCGGGCGAGTTCGTCGGCGGAGGGGGCCGGCGTGTCGGCGGGGGTTTCGTCGGCGCCCTCTTCGGCGCCGGGCTCCTCGCTCGGGGGCACCTCGCCGCCGTCGGCGCCCTCGTCGGCGTCGTGGCGGGGCGGCGCGCCGGAGGGCGAGTCGCCCGTCGCGACGAGCACGCGTCGGCCGTGGCACGCGGCCAGGGCCAGCGCAAGCAGAAGGGCGATGGAAGCGATTCCGAGGTTCCTGAACATCGCCGGTTCCTACTCCTTAGAGGGCCCCCGCTGCGGGCAGCGGGGACGGGTTGGCGAGGCGGTCGGCCCTGGCGGCCCCCGGGCGTGGTCGCTTGGGGGGCCCTCCTCCCGGGGCGGGGGAAAGATCACCCGATGGCCGTCACGCCCGTGTCACACGGCGGCGGCCGATTTGCGCTTTCTGCCCGGGCTAGCGACAGGTGGCCTCCAGCGGCTCCCGGACCCGCTCCCCCCGGCAGGCCTGGCGGGCCTCCCGGCAGGCCGCCTCGGCCTGCGCCTCCTGGCCCAGGCGGCGGTGGAGCCGGGCGCGCAGCAGCCAGTATTCGCAGCCCAGGTCGGGCACCAGGGGGGCGAGGGCGTCCAGCCGTTCCAGGGCCCGCGCCTCCCGGTCGACGGCGGCGACCCCGCAGGCGCGCACCAGGGTGGCCGAGTCCCGCCGACCCAGGCGCAAGGCCTCCGTGTAGGCCTCCTCCGCGCGGAGGAGGGCGGGGCCGGGGTCCTGGCCCGTAGCCGCCCGGCGGCCGGCGAGCCGGTTCCAGGCCTCCCCCAGGAGGAAGGCCAGTTCGGGGTTGTGCGCGTTGCCCTCGCCCCCGCGCAACGCTTCGAGCCGGGCGACCTGGGCCTCCAACATCCGCGGTGTGGCCTGGGGCGAGCGGAGCAGGGCGTGGATCCGGTCCAGGTCCTGGGCCAGGGGGGCCTTGTGGTAGGGGTCCGGCAGCCGCCCGTTCTCCTCGGGCGGGAGGAGGGGCAGAACCTCGCCGGCGCCATACCCCCCTCCGCCCGCCCCCTGGCGCACCCGCTCGGGCCGCTCCAGCCCCCGGTAGGCGGCGAGCGCATCCCCGAGGGCCCGCTGGGCCGGGTCCCCTGGATCGGCCGGCCGCCAGCCCCCGTGACCGGCCCGCGGCGGGGCGGGGGCGAGGAAGTGCAGCCTGCCCGCGCCCGCGTCCACCAGGGTGCCCGACGGACCGCTCGCCGAGAGGAGTTGCGCCCAGCGGTAGCGGTGGTGCGCGTGCAGGCTCTCGGCCACCGCCACCCGCTCCGGCGGCACGGGCCCGCCCAGCAGGTCCCGCCCCGCCCCCACGCCGGCCGCGGCGGGCCACGCGAGGCCGGCGCGGGCGGCGAGCGTGGGGGCCACGTCCGCGACCAGGGCCGGCTCCTGGCGCACCGCGGGTGCGACGCCCGGCGCCCGCAGCAGGAATGGCACCCGCAGAACGCCGTCGGCGAGCAGGATCGCGTGCGTGGCCTCGCCCAGGTCGCCGAGCATCTCCCCGTGGTCGCTGGTGAGGAGCACGACGGCGTCGGCGCCCCGGCCCGCGCGGTCCAGGCCGTCGAGCAGCCGCCCGACCGCCTCGTCCGCCGCGGCGACGTCCCCCACGTAGGTTCCGTCGCGTTCATAGGGCGCGTGCGGCTCGAAGAGGTGCACCCACAGGAAGGCGCGCTCGGCCGGGCCCAGGCCCAGGAGCCAGGCCAGCGCCCGGTCGACGGTGGCGGGTCCCGGCCGCTCGGCGATGGTCAGTTCGGTCAGGTCGCCCTCGAAGTCGTCGTCGTAGCGCTCAAAGCCCTGGTCCAGCCCGAAGCGTCGGCCGAGCACCTTCGCGGAGACGAAGGCGGCCGTGCGCCAACCGGCCTCCCGGAGGCGCTCGGCGAGCAGGGGAAAGCCGCGCTCCCGGGGGGGGGCGAGGCGTCCGTAGGTGTTCACGCGCACGCCCGTCACGGCGGGCGGGAGGCCCGCCAGCATGGTCGCGTGGGCGGGCAGGGTGAGCGGGGCGCAGGTGCGGGCCTGCGCGTAGCGCAGGGCGCCCGCCGCCAGGGCGTCCATGCGCGGGGTGGGGGAGGAGGGGGCGGGCGAGGCATCTCCCGCCGCCCCGAGCACGTCCGCGCGCAGCGTGTCCACGGTGAGGAGCAGCAGCGTGCGCGGCGCGGGCGGCGCATCCGGCTCGCCGCAGCCGGGTGCGAGAAGGAGCAGGAAGGGGAGGAGGAACCCGGGGCGCCGGGCGGGCGGCGCGAGGCGGCGGCCCGTGGGCCGCCGCCCGCCCGGGCCCGCGCCCGCCCCGCAGGCGGGCGGTGCGGAACTCACCGCTGCTCCGCAGCCCCTGCGGGAGCGTCCTTGCCCCCGGCGGCGGGCCGCCCGAGGTCCACCGGGCGGCAGGGGTCGAGCAGCGGTGCGGCGACCTCGCGGCAGGGGGCGCACGGGTCCCGCACGCGGCGGGCGTTGTGGCAGGCCCCGAGGGCGAGTGCGGCGCCGAGGAGGCACGCCGCAGCCCCCAGCGCGCGGGCGCCGGCGCCAGGCACCGTCCGGTCACGGTGGGCGGCGGGCGAGGGGGGGCGGCGGGGGCGACGACGCATGGTCCCCTCACCCTGGCCGCGGGATGTCACGCGCCGTTCACGGCGCCCGGCGTCGGGCGCCGCAAAGGCGCGGAGGGAATGGGAAGCGGCCGTGCGCAGGATCGGGGGTGTCCCGTCGTCAGGAGCCGCCCCTGGCGCCGGGGCGCTCCGGGGGCCCGTGCGCAGTCCCCCCCCTGCCGCGGGAGGGGCGTCCCGTCCTGCGAAGGGCCTCGAATGATGCACCGGAGCCTGGCTCCGTATGGTCAATGGAGGCGGCGGGGGAGCGGACCCGGTGCGCCCTGGAAGGTCACGTTGGTGACGTCGAGTTCGAGGAACACGTTGAGCACCGACATCACGTCGCCGTGGGGCACGGCGCCGCCCTTGGGCGGCGGGGCGACGATCTCGCCGTTCACCTTGGAGGGGTCGCCCCCGTGCTCCTTGAGCTTGCGGTCGACGAGGACCTTGAGGGCCGCGACCACGGCGTCGTACTCCCTGATGCGCGCGATCGACTCGACGTGACGCCCCCTCCAGCCCTTGGGCAGGTGGAACTCGCGCGCGTCGTTGTCGACCTTGATCAGGGTGTGGTCGTCGCCCTTGTCCACGCTCTCCAGGCCGCGGCGGAAGACCTTGACCTTCAACTTCAGGGGCTCGTCGAGGAGGGTCTGCCGGGCCTCGATGCCGGTGTTGTCGGGCAGGGCGCTCTCGATGCGCCGGTCGACCGTCTTGAACTTGAGGCTCAAGAGGAAGAAGATGATCAACTGGAATACGATGTCGATCATCGGCGTCATGTTCAGTTCGGTGTCGTCGGGCTCCAGGTCGAGGGGCATGTCGGGGTCTCCCCCGCCGTCAGGATCCATTCACGGGGTCGGGCGCAGGATCCAGGTCGCGGGAAGCGGGTCGTCGGCCAGGGGCCGGTGGCCGGGCGCGCCGAGGGGCGGCGGCCGGGGGGAGGGCCGGGGCGCCGTGGCCACGGGGCGGGGCCGGCCGTCCGCGCGGGCGCGCGGAGCGCCGCGGGAGGGGCGTCCCGGCGGGCGAGGGGCCTCGAATGATGCACCGGAGCCTGGCTCCGTATGGTCAATCGAGGGGCTAGCGGATGCCCCGCTCTTCCATCTCGCGCTTGGTGAGCGGGCTCGGCGCCCCCTCGAAGATCACGTCGGTGATGTCGAGTTCGAGGAAGACGTTGAGCACCGACATCACGTCGCCGTGGGGCACGGCGCCGCCCTTGGGCGGCGGAGCGACGATCTCGCCCTTCACCTTGGAGGGGTCGCCCCCGTGCTCCTTGAGCTTGCGGTCGACCAGGACCTTGATGGCCGCGACCACGGCGTCGTACTCCTTGATGCGCGAGATCGACTCGACGTGGCGCCCCTTCCAGCCCTTGGGCAGGTGGAACTCGCGCGCCTCGTTGTCGATCTTGAGCATGGTGTAGTCGTCGCCCTTGTCCACGCTCTCCAGTCCGCGACGGAACACCTTCACCTTCACCTTGAGGAACTCGTCGAGGGTGGTCTGCTTGGCCTGCAGGCCGCGATCCTTGGGCAGGGCGCTCTCGATGCGCCGGTCGACCGTCTTGAACTTGAGGCTCAAGAGGAAGAAGATGATCAACTGGAACACGATGTCGATCATCGGCGTCATGTTCATCTCGGTTTCGTCGACGTCTTGCTCGATGCTCATCGGGGGGTCTCCTCCGCGGTCGGGATCCACTCACGGGGTCGGGCGCGGGATCCGGGGCGCGGGCAGTCGGGGGGG
>JAPKHB010000161.1 GCA_026647295.1 Planctomycetota bacterium
AGGACTACGTGACGGCGATGAAGGCCCTCCTGGACGCGCGCGCCCGGGACCAGCAGGTGCTCGTGCACTGCGCCGCGGGCAGCGAGCGCACCGGCGCGTTGGTGGCCCTGTACCGGATGCTCTACCAGGGCTGGGACGGCGACCGCGCCTACGAGGAGTACCTGGGCTACCGGGCGAGCGAACCGGAGGTGCCCCGGCTGTCGCGCTGGATGCGCGAGCACCTGCCCCGGATCGTGCAGCGGCTCCACGAGGAGGGCCGGCTGCCCGAGGTGCCCGCGGCCCTCCCGGCCTTCGGACCCGCCGCCCAGGAACCCTGACCCGTCCGATGCCCGCACCGGCGCGCCCGCCGCGCAACGCCCCGCCCGCGGGGGGGGTCAGAGGACGGGCGCTCCGGGCAGCACGAGCACCTTGCCGACGTCGTCGGCGGGCTGCGCCGCGGTGCGCAACGCCTCGGCCGCCTGGGCCAGCGGGAAGCGGTGGCTCACCAGCCCCAGGAGGTCGATTTCGCGCTCGAAGACGAGCTCGGCGGTCTCGTCGGCGACGGCGACGCTCGCCGAGGTGGAGCCGATCAGGCGCTTTTCGCTCACGCACAGGTCGCCCACGTCGACGGCCACCTCCTCGCCGCGGCGCGTCTGCGCGAGCAGCAGGATCGACGCCCCGGGGCGCGTCGCGCGGACCGCGTCGCGCACCGGGCCCGGGCCCGTCGCGGCCACGATGGCGCCGTCGGCGCCGCGCCCCTCGGTCAGCTCGCGGCAGGCGCGCGCGAGGTCCTCCGTGGTGGGGTCGAGCACCCGCCGCGCCCCCAGCGCCAGCGCGCGGCCCCGGCGACCGGCGAGGAGGTCGGCGCCCAGCACCTCGGCCCCTTCGCGTCGCGCGAGTTGCATCAGGAGCAGGCCGATGCTGCCCAGGCCTGCCACCAACACGAGGTCGCCCTCGTCCAGGTCCAGGGCGCGGATCCCCTTGAGGCAGGCGTTCACCGGGTCGAGGAACGCCGCCTCCTCGAGCGAGATGTCGTCGGGCACGGGGACCACGCCGCCGTCGGACACGACCCAGGGCAGGACCCGGACGTACTCGGCAAAGCCCCCGCCGGAGGGCTCGAAGCCCGCCGTCGTCCCGGCCCGTTGGTACTGCGGACACTGGGCGTACAACTCCCGCAGGCTGTACCAGGAGTCCCGGTCGGGCACGTGCGGGTACACCGCCACCCGGTCGCCCGGGGCGAACCCCGCGACGCCGCGCCCGACCCGGGCCACGACCCCGGCGATCTCGCGCCCGAAGACGCGGGGCGGCTCCAGGCGGCCCTCCGCCACCCGGCGCACGTCCGCTCCGCTCACGCCGCAGGCCGCCACGTGCACGAGGATCTCCCCGGCCCCGATCTCGGGCACGGGCACCTCCTCGATCCGGACCTCCTCGGGGCCGCGGTACACGGCGGCCTGCATGGTGCGGGGGATGCGCATGGGCCGGGATCCTACCCCACCGGCGGCGCGGGGATCGGTACACTCCCGGGTCCCACCGAGAGGGTCGGAGCATGCGCGCGGTCGTCATCCGGGAGCACGGCGGACTCGATCGGCTCGAGGTGGCCGAACGGCCGATCCCCGAGCCGGGTCCGGGCGAGGTGCGGGTGCGCGTGGCGGCCGCGGGCATCAACCACCTGGACGCCTGGGTGCGCCGCGGAGTGCCCGGCCACGTCTTCCCGCTGCCGATCGTGCCCGGCTGCGACGGCGCGGGCTGGGTGGACGCGCTCGGGGCGGGCGTACAGGGGCTCCGGCCGGGCCAGCGCGTGGTGCTGGCCCCCGGGGTCGTGGCGGCCGAGGACGCGGCGACGGCCGCCGGCGTCGACCAACTCTCCCCGGGCTACGGCATCCTGGGCGAGACGCGCGACGGCACCTGCGCCGAGCACGTCGTGGTGCCGGCGCGCAACGCCCTCCCGCTCGGCGCCGACGTCTCGTTCGAGCGGGCCGCCGCCTTTCCCCTGGTGCACCTGACGGCCTGGAACATGGTCGTGCGCCGGGCCGGGCTCGTCCCCGGCGAGACGGTGCTCGTGCACGCCGCGGGCAGCGGCGTGAGCACCGCGGCCCTCGGCATCGCGCGGCTGTGCGGGGCGGCGCGCGTCCTGGCCACCACCTCCAGCCCCGCCAAGGCCGAGCGCGCCCGCGCCCTCGGCGCGGACCTCGTCCTGGACTACACCGACCCCGGCTGGCCCCGCGCCGCGCGCCAGGCCACCGGCGGGGCGGGCGTGGACGTGGTCGTCGACCACCTGGGCCCGGTGACCTTCGAGGCCTCCCTCAAGGCGCTCGCCCGGGGGGGCCGGTACGTGTTCTGCGGCGCGACGACGGGGCAGCGGGCCGACCTGCACCTCAACCTCGCCTTCTTCAAGAACCTCTCCGTACTCGGCAGCACGATGGGCCGCCTGGGCGACCTGCACCGCCTGCTCACGCTGCTGGAGGCCGGGCGGCTCGACCCGGTCGTCGACGCGGTGCTCCCCCTCGAGGACGTGCGCGAGGCCCACCGGCGCCTCGAAGCCCGCGAGGTGTTCGGCAAGTTGGTGCTCGCCACGGGCGCCCGGGCGCCCGGCGCATGACCTACGAGACGATCCGCCTCGAGGTCGCCGACGGCGTGGCGACCCTCACGCTCGACCGGCCCGAGGTCCGCAACGCCCTCAACCGCCGCATGGTGGACGAGATGCACGCGGCGCTGGGCGACCTGGAGGGGCGCGCCGACCTGCGCGCGCTGGTCTTCGCCGCCGCCGGCGGGCAGGCCTTCATGTCGGGGGCCGACATCGCCGAACTGCGCGAGCGGCGCGGCGCCGACGCGATCGAAGGCATCAACAGCCGGCTCTTCGCGCGCGTGGAGCGCTTCCCGCGTCCCACGCTGGCGGCGATCGTCGGCTGGTGCCTGGGCGGAGGCTGCGAACTCGCGCTCGCGTGCGACTTCCGCGTGGCCGGGCGCTCGGCGCGCTTCGGCCAGCCCGAGGTGGGCCTGGGCATCATGGCCGCCGCGGGCGGCACGCGGCGCCTGCCCGCCCTGATCGGCCTCGGGCCCGCACGCCGGCTCCTGTACTCCGGCGCGGTCGTCGGGGCCGAGGCCGCGCTCGCGATGGGCCTGGTGGACCACGTCGTGGACGACGCGGCCGTCCTCGTCGCCGCGCGCGAGTGGCTCGCGCCGATCCTCGCCCAGGCCCCCGAGGCCGTGCGGCGCACCAAGCAGGCGCTGCTCGCCTGGCAGCACGGGGCGTCCGAGGCGGAGTTGGCGCGCCTGGAGTGCGAGTTGCAGGCCGGGCTCTTCGAGCACCCCGAGAAGTTTGCGCGGATGGACGCCTTCCTGGCCCGGCGCCGGGGCCCGGCGGAGACGGAGGACCGATGAGCGTCGAACGGATCCTGGTCGTGGGCGCGGGGACGATGGGCCACGGCATCGCGCAGGTCGCCGCCCTGGCCGGCTTCGAGGCGCGCCTGTACGACGTCGTGCCGGGGGCCGTGGAGCGGGGCCTCGCGGCGGCCACCGCCGCGTTGCTCAAGGGCGTCGAGAAGGGGAAGGTGGAGCCCGCGGCGGCCGACGCCGCCCGCGCGCGGCTCGGGCCCGCGGCCCCCGACCTCGAGGCCGCGGCCCGCGAGGCCGACCTGGTGGTCGAAGCCGTTCCCGAGCGGCTGGACCTCAAGCGCGAGGTCTTCGCCGCGCTGGGGCGCGCGGCGCCGGCCCACGCCGTCCTTGCGACCAACACCTCCTCGCTCCCCGTGACCGAGATCGCCGCGGCGAGCGGGCGCCCGGCGCGGGTCGTCGGGATGCACTTCTTCAACCCCGTCCCCCTGATGGCGCTGCTCGAACTGGTGCGCACCACCCACACCGCGGCCGAGGCCCTCGACACGGCCCGGGCCGTGGGCGAACGCATGGGCAAGACCGTGATCGTGGTGCGCGACTCGCCGGGCTTTGCCACGAGCCGGCTGGGGCTGGTCCTGGGCCTGGAGGCCATCCGCATGGTGGAGGAGGGGGTGGCGAGCCCCGCGGACATCGACACCGCCATGGAACTGGGCTACCGCCACCCGATGGGGCCCCTGCGCCTGACCGACCTGGTCGGCCTGGACGTGCGCCTCGGCATCGCCGAACACCTGGCCCGCGTCCTGGACGACCGGCGCTTCGAGCCGCCGGCCCTGCTGCGCGAGATGGTGGCCCAGGGACGCCTCGGCCGGAAGTCCGGCGCGGGCTTCTACACTTGGACCTGACCCGCCCCGCGGCAAGCCTGGAGGGAACCCCGTGAGCCCCGACGCCCCGGACCGCAAGCCCTACGTCGCCCGGGCGCTCACGCCGGAGCGCCTGCGCTGGACCCTGGACCCGGCGCTCCTGCCGTTTGACACGACGCAGGAGGTGCCCACGGCCGACCGCGTGCTCGGCCAGGACGACGCGATGGACGCGTTGCGCTTCGGGCTCTCGATCCAGGCGCCGGGGCAGAACATCTACGTGCGCGGCATCCGGGGCACGGGCCGCTGGACCCTCGTCAAGCGGATGCTGGACACGATCCAGTCCACCTGCCCGCGGGCCCAGGACCGGTGCTACGTGTTCAACTTCGCGCACCCGGACCGCCCGCGCCTGGTCACGCTGCCCCGCGGGCAGGCCGACCGCTTCCGCACGGCCATGGACGCCCTGATCCGCTTCATCGAACGCGACCTGGCCAAGGGGCTCGGGGCCGACGACGTGAAGGAGCGGGCCGCCGAGGTCGAGCGCCGGGCCACCCAGGAGGTGGAGGCGCTCACCCAGCCCTTCGAGGCCGAGCTCAAGGAGAACGACCTCGCGCTCATGCTGGTGCAGGTCGCCAACTTCACCCGCCAGGTGATCGTGCCCGTCGTGGACGGCAAGCCCGCGCCGCCCGAGCGGCTGGAGACCCTGCAGCACGAGGGCCGCCTGGGCGAGGACGACCTGCAGCGGATCGGCGCCCGCATCGAGCAGTTCAGCTCGCGGATGCACGAGATCGGCGAGCGCATCCAGGAGATCCAGGTCCGCAAGGTCGAACGCCTGCAGAAGCTCATCAAGGGCGAGGCGCGCGGGCTGCTGGAGCGCGCGCAGGCGCACCTGCGGCGGACCTGGCCGGGCGCGGACGTGCAGGAGTTCCTCGACGGGCTGACGCAGGACGTGATCGAGAACCGCCTGGGCTCGCTGGGCGAGAGCACGTCGTTCGTGCAGCGCTACCGCGTGAACGTCATCCTCCACCACCGCGAGGACGACCCCTGCCCGGCGGTGATGGAGAACGCGCCCTCCGTCCAGGCGCTGCTCGGGACGATCGACCGCTCGCTCGACCCCCAGAGCGACGAGTCCGCCCCCCAGATGATGATCCGCGGCGGGTCCATCCTGCGGGCCGACGGGGGCTACCTCGTGCTGGACGCCCGCGAGGTGCTGACGGAGCCCGGGGCCTGGCGGGCCCTCGTGCGCACGCTGCGCACGGGCCTGATCGAGCTGGTGCCCCCCGACCTGCCGATCCCGTGGCGCATCCCCGCGCTCAAGCCCGAGCCCATCCCGATCGTGCTCAAGGTCGTGCTGATGGGGGACGCGCAGCTCTATTACCTGCTCGACGCGCTGGACCCGGACTTCCGCGACCTGTTCAAGGTCCTGGCCGACTTCGACAGCGTGATGCCGCGGGGCGAGGTGGCGTTCAACGCCTACGCGAGCATCCTCTCGTTCATCGCCAAGGACGAGACGCTGCGGCCCTTCGACCGGACGGCCGTGGCCGCGCTCATCGAACACGGCGCGCGGATCGCCGCCGAGGACGGGAAGCTCACCGCGCGGTTCGGGCGGCTGGCGGACATCGCCCGCGAGGCGTCCTGGCTCGCCGCCGAGGCCACGGCGCCGACGGTGACGGCCGAGTTCGTCCGGGACGCCGTGCGCCGCACCAAGCGCCGCGCCGACCTCCCCTCGCGCCGCTTTCGGGAGTTGATCACCCGCGGCCTGATCCGGGTGCAGGTGAGCGGCCGGGCGGTCGGCCAGGTCAACGGGCTGGCGGTCGTCCAGTCCGGGCCGCTGACCTACGGCTTCCCCAACCGGATCACCGCCACGATCGGCCCCGGCACGGCGGGCACGATGAACATCGAACGCGAGGCCCAGCTCTCCGGCGCCATCCACAACAAGGGCTTCTACATCCTGGGCGGGCTGCTGCGCCATCTGCTGCCCACGCAGCACCCCTTGGCCTTCAGCGCCTCGGTGGCCTTCGAGCAGAGCTACGGCGGCATCGACGGTGACTCCGCCTCGGGCGCCGAGATCTGCTGCCTGTTGAGCGCGCTCACGGGGGTCGCCCTGCGCCAGGACCTCGCGATGACCGGCGCGATCGACCAGGTGGGCAACATCCTGCCCGTCGGCGCGGTCACCGAGAAGATCGAGGGCTTCTACGACGTGTGCGCCTCGATCGGCCTGACCGGCACCCAGGGCGTGGTGATCCCGAAGGCCAACGTCGGCGACCTGATGCTGCGCCACGACGTCGTGGAGGCCTGCCGCGCGGGGCGCTTCGCGGTGTACGCCGCCGACTCCATCCACGAGGCCCTGGGGCTGCTCACCGGCGTCGAGGCCGGCCAGCGCGACGCCGACGGCGCGTACCCCGAGGGCACGCTCCTGGGCGAGGCCATGGCCAAGGCCGGGGAGTACTGGGCGCGGATCGCCGCCGCGGCCGGCCTGGAGGTGGAGGAGGCCCCGCCGGAGGCCGAGGAGGAGGAGGAAGGCGAGGCGGCCGCCGCCGCGGAGTGACGCCCGCCGCCGGCGCCCTGGGCCCGGCCTACAGGCGCACGATGCGGTAGATGGCGGTGAACGTGGACACGTACAGCGAGCCGTCCGGGCCGGGGCAGACGTCCAGGATCTTGTTGTCGTTCCCGGCCAGGACGAGCTCGCAGAAGTCGGTCTCGGCGTCGATGTCCGTGAAGGCGGCGCCCGACACCTCGAAGCGCCGCAGCTTCTGGTCGTCGTAGGAGCCCAGGAAGAGGTTGTTGGCGAAGTCGGCGCCCCAGCCCGTGCCGTCGTGCCAGCACAGCGACGTGGGCACGATCTCCGTCGCGTAGTTGCGCATCTTGAAGCCCACCTGGGCTCCGGGGAGGCCGCCCCCCGCGCCCCACTCGAAGTTCTTCCCGGGCTGCAGGTAGTTCAGTTCGTCGTCGCTGGCCGCGCCGTTGTCCACCCCGAAGAGGTCGCCGGTCGTCGGTTGGAGGGCGAGCCCGAAGGTGTTGCGCAGCCCCTTGCACCAGGTGGGGTCGGCGCGGTCGGCGTTGGGCGCGTCGGCCACCGGCGGGAGCGTCGTGACGTCGTAGCGCAGGACGCGGCCCCCGAGCGAGGTCGGGTCCCCCGCGGCGTAGACCTTCTGCGCGTTGGCCGGGTCCTCCAGGTCGCCCAGGCTCACGAGCAGGCGACCCGCGGCGTCGAAGAGGATCTCCCCCCCGTTGTTGATGCCCGTCACGGCGGAGATCGGCAGGTCGTCCAGCACCGCGGTCGCGTTCGTACCCACGCCGTCCACGTCCGTGAAGCGCAGGACGGCCATGCGGTCGGCCTGCGCGCCGCCGGCGGGCAGGCAGGCGAGCACGAACACGTGGCCGCTCTGGAGGAAGTCGGGCGCGAGCGCCAGGCCGAGCAGGCCGCGGTGGCCGCCCTGGAGGACCGAGAGCGTGGCGAAGGGCGTCGGCTCGAGGCCGGTCCCCGGCTCGACGACCCGGACCTGGCCCGAGTCCACCTCCGTGAAGAAGATCCGCTCGTCGGGGAACGGCGCCACGGCGAGCTTGCCGACCTTGACGACGCCCGCGACCACGGTCTCGGCGGCAAAGCCCGCGGCCAGGGAGGCGAAGGCGGCCGGCAGCGCGGGTCCCACCGTCACCTGCAGGTCGACCGCCGCCGCGCCCGCTGCGTTGGCCGCCGTGACCACGTAGGTCGCGGTCGGGGCCGGCGCGAGCGGCGTGCCGGTGAGGGACCCGGTCGTGGGGTCGAGAAGGAGCCCGGCCGGCAGGTCGGGCGCCACGCTCCACGTCGTGGGCGCCCCCCCGGTGACGGACGCCGCATTCGGGGCGATGGGTTCACCGGCGCGGTAGGCGCAGGGGTTGAGCGCGTAGGAGACGCCCGTGGGGGGCGCGCCGCCCCCGCCCGAGCCGCCCCCGCCGCAGGCCCCGGCGAGGAGGGCCCCGAGGCAGAGGACGGCCGCCGTGCGCACCTCCCGGCCGGCCCCCCGGCGCCCCCGGCCGCTCCGTGAGGGCGGCGGCCCCCGCCCCCGCCGCGAGCAGGGCCATGAGGTCGTGGCTCCGGAGCCACCCGAGCCCGCTCCCCTCCCCCGTGAAGGCGAAGCCGGAG
>JAPKHB010000162.1 GCA_026647295.1 Planctomycetota bacterium
CGCCCGGGGCCTCACCGCGGCTCCGCGGCCGCGGCGCGCCTCCAGGTGCGCTCGCGTTCCTCGAGGTAGGCGCCGACCTGGCCGGCGGCGACGCGCTCCTGCGTCATCGAGTCGCGGTCGCGCACGGTGACGGTCCCGTCCACCAGCGTGTCGCTGTCGATGGTCACGCAGTACGGCGTCCCGATCTCGTCCAGGCGCGCGTAGCGCTTGCCCACGGTGCCGCCCTCGTCGTACTGGGCCCGCCAGGTGCGCTTGAGGCCCTCGTACAGGGCGCGCGCCCGCTCGGGCATCCCGTCCTTCTTGACCAGCGGGAACACCCCGACCTGGATCGGCGCGAGCCGCGGGTGCAGGCGCAGCACGGTGCGGGTCTCCCCGTTGGGCTTCACCTCCTCCTCGTAGGCGTCGCACAGGATCGTGAGGAAGCAGCGGTCCACGCCGGCGCTGGGTTCGATCACGTAGGGGATCACCCAGGCCTTCTGCTCCTCGTCGCGATAGGCGAGCCCCCGCCCGCTGCCCGCCTGGTGGGCTTTGAGGTCGAAGTCGGTGCGGTTGGCCACGCCCTCGACCTCGTCCCAGCCCCAGGGGTACTCGTACTCGACGTCCGCGCAGGCCTTGGCGTAGTGCGCGAGTTCGTCGGCCGCGTGGTCGCGCAGCCGGACCTTCTCGGCGCGCACGCCCAGGCTGCGCCACCAGGCCAGGCGGGCCTCCTTCCAGTGGGCGTGCCACTCCTCTTCGGTGCCCGGCGCGCAGAAGAACTCCATCTCCATCTGCTCGAACTCGCGCATGCGGAAGAGCTGGTTGCCCGTCACGATCTCGTTGCGGAACGCCTTGCCGATCTGGGCGATCCCGAACGGGATCCGCACGCGCGTGGTCTCGAGCACGTTCTTGAAGTTGACGAAGATGCCCTGGGCCGTTTCGGGTCGCAGGTAGACGGTGGCCGCCTCGTCGTCCACGGGGCCGGCCTTGGTCCGGAACATCAGGTTGAACTGGCGCGGCTCGGTCAGTTCGTGGCCGCACTCGCCCGGGTGCCGGGAGGGCTTCTTCGGACACACCGCCTCGGCGAGGCGGTCGGCGCGAAAGCGCCCTTTGCACTCCTTGCAGTCCACCAGCGGGTCGTTGAAGCCGGCCACGTGGCCGCTCACCTCCCAGACCCGCGCGGCCATGAGGATCGAGGCGTCCAGGCCCACGACGTCTTCCCGGTCGCGCACCATCACGCGCCACCAGTCTTCCTTGATGAGCCGCTTGAGTTCCGCGCCCATCGGCCCGTAGTCGTAGGTCGCCTGCAGGCCGCCATAGATCTCCGAGCCCGGGAACACGAACCCCCGGCGCTTGGACAGGGCGGCGACGCGATCCATGTGGGAGGCGGACATGGGGAGGGCTCCGGGGCGAGGGGCCCTTGTACCCGGGCGCAGGCGCCGGGCCGTGGGCCGCGCGGGCCGCGCACGGGCGGTGGGGCGGGGCCGGCCGGGGCTGTCGGGGGCCCGTGCTACAGGGATGCTTGGGGGCGGGCTCCCCCGACCCCGCCCAGCGCCGTGACCGTTTGGTGACCGGAAATGGGTCCCCGGGCAGGGCCCACATCCCCTGGTGTTCGTACGGTGTTATTCCACAACGGGTTGTGGTCGGGTCCGGGCCCGTCCGGGGCGCGGGGACCAGATCCTGTGCCCCGACGGGCGCGATCGTGGGGCGCCGCAGGGCGCGCGCCGTCCGACCATTTACCCTTGGCGCCGGCCGGGGCAGGGACAGGATCGAACCTGGAGCCGCGTTCATCGGCTCCCGTCCCGGCCGCCGGAGGGAGGCGGCCGGCGGCACCGGCCCGGGGCCCTCGGCAGGGGGCCCCGGGCGGTCGGCCGGAGGGCGGGAGGCGGGGGCGCGGCGCGGAGGAGCCCCATGGTCGCCACCAACCCCAGCGCCTGCCCCCCGGCTGCGGACGCCGTCGCCGCGCGTCCGCGCCGCCGCCCGGACCCCGAACTCGAGGCCGTCTGGCGGGCCTACAAGGCGACCGGCGACCCGGCGCTGCGCAACCGCCTCGTCGAGGCCTACCACTACCTGGTCAAGGTGATCGGCAACCGGGTCGCGGCCCGGCTGCCCCGCTCCGTGGACGTGCAGGACCTGCGCAGCGCCGGGGTGTTCGGCCTGATGCGCGCGATCGACAACTTCGACCTGGATCGCGGCACGCCCTTCGAGTCCTACTGCGCCACCCGCGTGCGCGGGGCGATCCTGGACGAACTGCGGGCGCAGGACTGGGTGCCCCGCCTGGTGCGCAACCGGGCCGTCGCCTACGAGCGCGCCGTGGAGGGGCTGCGGCGGCGCAACGGCCGCGAGCCGGCGGTGCACGAGGTCGCCCGCGAACTGGACCTGCCGCTCGCCGAGGCCAACCGGATGCGCCGGGAGTCGCACCTGACCAGCGTGTTCACGCTCCACCAGCCCGACGAGGACGAGGAGGACTCGCGCGCGCTCCAGCGCCTGGACGCGCTGATGGACCGCCGCAGCGAGGCGCCCTTCGAGCAACTCGTGCTGCGGGACGTGGCCCAGGCGGCGCTGGCGACCCTCAAGGAGTCCGAGCGCACCGTGATCGCCCTCTACTACCAGGAGGGCCTCACGATGAAGGAGATCGGGCGGGTGCTGGGCATCTCCGAGAGCCGCGTCTGCCAGATCCACACGCGCACGCTGGAACGCCTGCGCACGACGATCGAGGCCCTGGGCCAGCGGCCCAGCGAGCGTCCGCAGCCGACCGGCCGGCGGCGCGCGGAGTAGCCGGCGCACCCCGGGTGCCACCGGGGGCCGCGACGACGCCCCGGGCGGACCGGCCCGGCCGGCGCCCGCGCCGCTTCGTAGACGGGTCGGGCTAGCCTGGGGGCCCCCGCGGAGCCCGCCTTGGACCGATTCCGCCACCACCGGGACCGCCTTTGGTGCGAAGAGGTCCCGCTCGACGTCCTCGCGCGGCGCGTGGGCACGCCGGCCTACGTCTACTCGGCCGGCACGATCCGCGACCACGTCCGGCGCCTGCGCGCCGCCTTCGCCGACCTGGATCCGCTGGTCTGCTACGCGGTCAAGGCCAACGGCAACCTGGCGGTGCTGCGGGTGCTGCTGGAGGAGGGCTGCGGCCTGGACATCGTCTCGGGCGGCGAGTTGGCCCGCGCCCGGCGCCTGGGTGCCCCGGGCGCGCGGATCGTCTTCTCCGGCGTGGGCAAGACGCGCGCCGAGATGGAAGCGGGGCTCGCCGCCGGCGTGCGGCTCTTCAACGTCGAGAGCGAGCCCGAACTCGACCTGCTCGAGCAGGTGGCGACCGCCCGGGGCCAGGTGGCCCCCGTGGGGATCCGGCTCAACCCCGACGTCGATCCCCGGACGCACCGCCACATCACGACGGGCCGGCGGGAGAACAAGTTCGGGGTGGACCTCGCGGCGGGAGAGCGCCTGGCGCGGCGCGCGGCCCGCTCGCCCGCGCTGCGGCTCCAGGCGCTCCAGTGCCACATCGGCAGCCAGGTGACCTCCGTGGAGCCCTACGCCGAGGCGCTGGGGCGCGTGGCGGCGCTGGCCGCCCGGCTGCGCCCGGAGGCCCCCGACCTGGAGTGGCTCGACATGGGCGGGGGCTTCGGGGTCTGGTACCGCGACCAGGCCGCGCCGGGCTTCGAGGCGTACGCGGCGGCCGTGCGGCCGATCGTAAAGGCCTCGGGCCTGCGCCTGCTGATGGAGCCGGGCCGGGTGCTGGTGGGCAACGCCGGCGTCCTGCTCGCCCGCGTGCTGTACGAAAAGCGCGGGGGCGGCAAGCGCTTCGTGATCGTGGACGCGGGCATGAACGACCTCCTGCGCCCGAGCCTGTACGACGCCTACCACCGCGTCTGGCCCGCCACCGGGCCGCCGCCGCCCCCGCTGGGCGAGGAGGGCGCCGGGGAGCGCGCCGACGTCGTCGGCCCGGTGTGCGAGTCCGGGGACTTCCTCGCCCGCGACCGGGCGCTGCCGCCCGTGGCGCCCGGCGCCGTGCTCGCCGTCTTCGGGGTGGGGGCGTACGGGTTTGCCATGGCCTCGACCTACAATGACCGGCCCCGGCCCTGCGAGGTGCTCGTGGACGGGGCGCGCTATGCCGTGGTGCGCGAGCGCGAGACCCACGCCGACCTGATGCGCCTGGAGCGGCCCGATGCGCCCTTCCAGGCCGTCGAGGATCGCGCCGATCCGGAGGGCGTAGCGTGAACTCCCCGCCGACCGCCGGGCTGGCCACCCCGGCCGCGCCCTACCTGCCCGAGGTGCCGGGCTTCGTCCCCTGCCGCGTCGCCGACTTCGTGGTGGGCGACGGCGGGCCCCCGCTGCTCATCGCCGGCCCGTGCGTGATCGAGTCGCGGGCGATGGCCCTCTCGCACGCCGAGCGGCTGCGCGACATCGCCCGTGCCCACGACTTCGCCTTCGTGTTCAAGTCCTCCTTCGACAAGGCCAACCGCAGCAGCGCGAGCGGCTTCAGGGGCCCGGGCCTCGAGGCCGGGCTGGCGGTGCTCGCCGAGGTGCGCCGCGAGGCGGGCGTCGCGGTCCTCACCGACTTCCACACGCCCGAGCAGGCGGCGCCCGTCGGCGCGGTGGTGGACGTCCTGCAGGTGCCGGCCTTCCTGTGCCGCCAGACCGACCTGCTGGTGGCGGCGGCGCGCACCGGCAAGGCGGTCAACGTGAAGAAGGGGCAGTTCCTCGCGCCGGAGAACATGGCCGGCGTGGTGGGCAAGCTCCGGGAGGCGGGCGGCCGCGACATCCTGCTCACCGAACGGGGGGCCAGCTTCGGCTACGGAAACCTCGTGGTGGACTTCCGCGGCCTGCCGGTGATGCGCGCGCTGGGCCACCCGGTGATCTTCGACGGCACCCACAGCGTGCAGCGGCCGGGGGGGTTGGGCGACCGCAGCGGGGGGGATCGCCGCGAGGTGCCGTACCTCGCCCGCGCGGCGGCGGCCGTCGGCGTGGACGGCTTCTTCCTGGAGGTGCACGAGGACCCCGACCGCGCCCTTAGCGACGGGCCCAACCAGTTGGCCCTGGCCACGCTCGGCGACCTGCTCGCCCAACTGCAGGCGGTGCGCCGCGCGCTGCGCGCCCCGGCGTGAGCCGGGTTCGGGCGAAGGAGGGACGCGTGCCGGGGTAGGGTCGGCGGCGCAGCGCACAGTCGGCGGCGCAGCGCACAGTCGGCGGCGCAGCGCGGAGCGCACGGGGAGGTGGCGCCCCGCGTCCGGGGGCCTCGAATGATGCACCGGAGCCTGGCTCCGTATGGGCAATCGAGGGGGTCAGCCGGCGTGGAGCAGGGTCAGGGCGCGCGGGAGCAACTCGACTTCCAGGTCGGTCGTGCCGGCGGGGTCGCCGTCGGCCTGGACGGGGACCGGCGCGCGGGCGGTGAGCCGCACGCGGCGCGCCTTCACGAAGCGCGCGGCGCGGTCGCGCGCGAGCCCGCCCAGGCCCATGCGGGCCAGCAGGCGGAAGCGGTCGCGCACGGTGCGCCCGCGCACGAGCATCACGTCGAGCGCACCGCTGTCCAGCGCCGCGTCCGCGGCGAGCGCGAAGAGCCCGCCGTAGTTGCGCGCGTTCTGCACCACCACGCCCGCCGCCAGCCAGGTGACGCGCTCGTCCACCGTGACCAGGAGCCGCGCCGGCGGCTCGCGGCGCAGCGTGGTCCAGATGGGCCCGATCCACCGGGCGTAGCCGCCGGCCCCCCCCGCGCGCAGGCGCGCGATGCGGTGTACGACCGCCCCGTCGAGCCCCGCCCCCACGTTGGCGAGCGCAAACGAGGGCGGCGCGCCCGCGCGGTCGACGCGCAGCAGGTCCACCGGGCGCTCGCGGGCCGCCACGAGCCGCCGCGCGGCCTCCTCCGGCGCAACGCCGTGCATGCCCAGTTCGCGCCCGACGACGTTGGCCGTGCCCTGCGGCAGGAGGCCGATGGGCCAGGGCGCGCGACCGCCGAGCGCTTCGATCACCTCGCGCAGCGTGCCGTCGCCCCCGACCACGACCAGCCGGTCGGTTGCGCCGGCGGCCTGGCGCGCCGCGTGGGCCCCCGCGTCGCCGGGCCGGCGCGAGGTGTAGGTGAGGACGCGTTCGCCCAACGCCTCCAACGCCGCGCCCAGCCGCGCGGCGCGCGCGGGGGCGCGCCCGCGCCCGGCGGCGGGGTTCACGAGCACGAGGTAGCGCATCGAGGTCCTGGGGGGGGAACGGGGCGGGGGCGCGCGCCGGGTCGCCCGGGGCCGCGCGCCGCAATCGCGGCCGCGCGGGGGTCCGGGAGGGCACCGCCGTTGGCTCCGCCGGCCCGGCATGGTAAACGCCTGGGACCTGCGTCCGTCGCGCCCGCACTCCGCGGGCGGCCGGCGAGCGAGGGCCCGAGGGAGCCCATGCAATCGACCCGACTGGGCAAGGATCGCTGGTTCTTGCGCCTGGATCCGGGCGAGGAACTCCTCGGGGTGCTCAAGGCCTTCTGCGCCGAACAGCGCGTGACCGCCGGATTCGTGACGGGCCTGGGCTCCACCGCCTCGGCCGTGCTCTCGCTGCTGGACCCCGCGAGCGGCGAGTACCTCAAGCGGCGCTTCGACGAGCCCATGGAGGTCGGCAACCTCACGGGCACCGTGAGCGTGGGCGCGGCCGACGGGCGCCCCTTCGTGCACGTGCACGCCGTGCTCGCCCCGCGCGAGTTGATCGCCTACAGCGGCCACCTGCACGAAGCCCGCGTCGGCGCGGTGCTGGAGGTGCTGCTGGAGGCCTTCGACGCGCGCCTGGAGCGCCACGTCGTCCCCGACAAGCCCTTCCCCTGGCTGATCCTGCCGGGCGAGCCTCCGGCCGCGGACGCGGGCGACGCCGGCGCATGAAGACGATCGTGGTGGTCGCGGCCGGCGCCGCCGACCGGCCGCTGGAGGACCTGGGGGGCCGCACGCCGCTGGAGGCCGCCGCCCTGCCCTGCCTGGACCGCCTGGCCCGGGAGGGGCGCGCCGGCCGGCTCACCTGCGCCCCCGAGGGCCTGCGCGCCGAGGAGGGGGCCTTCGCGCTGGCGCTCTTCGGCCTCGACCCGCTCGCCTTCCCCGACTGCGGCGGGCTCCTGGAAGCCGCCGCCTTCGACGTGCCGGTGGGCTCGCTCGACCAGGCGTTTCGGCTCGCGCTCGTCACCGCCGACGCCCACACCATCCTGGATCCGACCGCCGGTCACGTGCGCCGCGACGAGGCCCAACTCCTGCTCGCGGCGCTCGGCGAGGCGCTCGACGACCCGAGCCTGCTCTTCCACCCCGGAAACGGCCACCGCAACGTGCTCGTGTGGAAGCAGGCGCGCGACGTGCGCGTGGCCACCGTGCCCCCGGCCGAGATCGTCGGGCGCAGCCTGCGCCAGGCGCTGCCCCGCGGCACCGGGGTGGGCCGCCTGCTCTCGGCCATCGAACGCAGCCGCGCGATCCTGGAAGCGCACGAGGTCAACGAACTGCGCCGCGACCTGGGCGAGAACCCCGCCACGCTCATCTGGCCCTGGGCCCCGGGCGTGACCCAGACGCTGCCGGCCTTTGCGGCGCGCACCGGGGTCGGCGCGGCGCTGGTGGGCGTCGAGCCCGCGGCCGTGGGCGCCGCGCGGCTCCAGGGCGTGCCCGTCATCACGCCCGAGGGCGCGACCGGCCTGCCCGGCTCCAACCTGCGCGCCAAGACCGAGGCCGCCCTCGCCGCGCTGGCCACGCACGACCTGGTCATCCTGCACGTCGACGGGCTCACGGCGGCCAGCGAGGCCCGGGACTTCGTCTCCAAGGTCGAGACGCTGGAGCGCCTCGACGGCTACGTGGTGGGCCTCCTCCTGCGGGCCCTGGACGACGGCCTGGCCGCGCGCCTGGCCGTGATCGGCGGCCCGGCGGTGAGTTCGGAGACGGGGCGCACGCTCCCCGACCCGGTGCCCTTTGCGGTCTATGGCGCGGGCGTGCGGGGGCACCGCAAGGGCGCCTTCACCGAGGTCGGGGCCCGGGAGGCGGGCTTCCAGGTGGACCGCGCCCACGAACTGCTCGACTTCCTGCTGCACCTGGCCGAATAGACGCCCGGCGCCCGTGCGGAGGGCGCCCCCCGCAACGGCGGTGTCCGCCACGGGGCAGGGGTACACTCCGCCCGGTTTCGGAACCGCCAGATGGCACGCATCCGCATCGAGATCCGCGGGCAACACTACGAAGCCGACCTGCCCGCCCAGGTCGTGCGGGTGGGGTCCGGGGCCGCCTGCGAGGTGCGCGTGGCGAGCGACAGCCTCGCCGTCG
>JAPKHB010000163.1 GCA_026647295.1 Planctomycetota bacterium
CCCCGGCGGGGGCGTGGTGCGCCGGGACGCGGCCGCGGACAAGGCCGTCGGCGCCCTGGAGGAGTGGCGCGGCGGGGGCCTGTACTCGCCGCGCGTGGTCGTGGTGGTGGACCACGCCGAGCAGGTGGAGCCGCCGGCGGGGGGCGACGGACGCCAGGCCGCGCTCACCCGCTTCGTCCTGCGCGCGCTGGAGGCGCCCCCCGCGACGGGCCACCTCGTGCTGCGCACCGCCTACGGCGTCAAGGGCCGCCAGAGCGTGTCCACCGAGAAACTGCTCCAGGCCGGGGCCTGGGTCGTGGACTGCCGCGCGCTGTACGACGCCCCCGCGCCCTGGGAGCCCGGACCGCCGCACGACCACGAGCTCTCCCGCTTCCTCGTGCGGCGCATGCGGGAGGCCTGGGGCAAACGCCTCGGGCTCGCCGACGCCCACGCGCTCGCGCGGCGCACGGGCAACCAACTCGCCGCCCTGGACGACGCGCTGCGCTCCCTCGCGCTGTACGTGGGCGGGCGCGCCGCGGTCGAGGCCGCGGACGTGGAGGCCGCGGTGGGCGCCACCAGCCAGGACGGCACCTTCGAGTTCGCCGACCGGGTGCTGGGCGCGGACCCGGCCGACGCGCTCGCGGCGCTCGAGGCGGCCTTCGAACGCGGCGTCTCGGTCGGGCGGGGGCGCGGCAGCGTGACGCAGCCCGACGCGCTCTTCCACGTGCTGGTGGACGCGTTGGGCCGAAAGCTCCACGCCCTCCTGCGCGCCGCCGAGGCGCTGGCCCGCGGCGAGCCGGGGCCGGAGGTGGCCCGCGCGCAGGGCGTGCCGGGCCCCCGGGTCGAGGCCTTCCTCGCGGCCGCCCGGCGGCCCCTCGGCCCCCTGCTCCGGGGCAACGAGGCGCTCCTGGACGCGGAACTGGGCGTGAAGGGCGGGGGCGTGCCCCCGCGCATCGCGCTCGAGCGCCTGGTCTGGGCGCTGGCCGCGGCGGGGCGCTAGGGGGGCCGGTGGGCGCGGCCCGCATCGAGGTGCTCGACCCGCTGGTGGTGAACCAGATCGCTGCCGGGGAGGTCGTCGAGCGGCCGGCCTCGGTGGTCAAGGAACTGGTCGAGAACAGCCTGGACGCCGGGGCCCGGCGCGTGGACGTGCGCGTGGAGGAGGGCGGGCGCGCGCTGATCGAGGTGGCCGACGACGGGGCGGGCATGGGCCCCGAGGACCTCGCGCGCGCCTTCCTCGCGCACGCGACCTCCAAGGTGCGCGCGGTGGACGACCTGCTGCACGTGGCGACGCTGGGCTTCCGCGGCGAGGCGCTGGCCAGCATCGGCAGCGTCGCCCGCGCGACGATCGTCTCGCGCGAGCGCGGGGCCGCGGGCGGCCACCGCGTGGAGGACCGGATGGGGGAGATCGGGCCGGTCGAACCGGCCGCGGCCTCGCCCGGCACCGTCGTCCGCGTCGAGCGCCTCTTCGCCCACGTGCCGGCCCGGCGCAAGTTCCTGCGCGGCGCCGCGACCGAACTCGGCCACGTCTCGACGTGGATGGGCCGCTTCGCCCTGGCGTTCCCCGCCGTGCACTTCACGTTGCGGCAGGGCGAGCGCCTCCTGCTCGACTCCGGACCGCCGGCCTCGCGCCGCGAGCGCATCGCGCGCGTGCACGGCGACGAGGTGGCCCGCGCCCTGATCGAGGTGCGCGCCCCGGGCGAGCCGGGCCTCGAGGCCTGGATCGGCCCGCCCGCCTTCACGCGGGGCGACGCCCGCCTCCAGCAGGCCTTCCTCAACGGGCGCGTGCTGCGCGACCGCACGGTGCTGCACGCCCTCAAGGAGGCCTACCGCGACCTGCTGCCCCCGGGGGGGCGCCAACCGGTCGCGTTCCTGTTCCTCACGCTCGACCCCGCGCGCGTGGACGTGAACGTGCACCCCACCAAGGCCGAGGTGCGCTGGCACGACGGCGAGGCGGTCCACCGGGTCGTGCGGCGCGCCTTGCGCGAGGCGCTCGAGGCGGCCCGGCCCGGCGTGCCGCTGGGCGACCTGGCGCGCCGGCGCGCCGCCGCCGTCGGGGAGGCCTTCGACCTCGCCCGGGGGGCCGGGCCGCCGCCCGTGACCCCGGACCTCGCGTTCGGCGAGGCGCCGGCCCCCGGGGCCTGGGGGCGGGCGCGCGGGCCCAAGGCCGGCGGTGCGGGGGCCGGGGCAGGGGGTCGCGAAGCGGACGCGGCCGGGGGCGCGGCGCCGGCGGCACCGGCGGCGGCCCGGCCGGCGCTTCGGCCCATCGGGCAGGCGCTCGGCACCTACCTCGTGCTGGAGGGCGAGGACAGCCTGGTGCTGGTGGACCAGCACGCGCTCCACGAACGCGTGCTCTTCGACCAGATCAACGACCGCCTGCGGCGCCAGGGCCGCCTCGAGGTGCAGCGCCTGCTGGTGCCCCACGTCGCCGTGCTCGGCCCGGCCGACGCCGCGCGCCTCGTGGAGGAGCGCGAGTGGCTCGGGCGCCTGGGCTGGGAGGTGGAGGCCTTCGGCCCCGACGCGGTGGCCGTGCACGGGCTCCCCGCCGTGCTCAAGCGCCCCGACCCCGACGCGGCCCTGGCCGAGGTGCTCGAACTGCTCGAACGCGCGGACCGCGCCGCCCTCGACCGCACGGCGTTGCTCGAAGAGGCCGTGGACCGCATGGCCTGCCGCGCGGCGGTGATGGCCAACGACCGGCTCGAGCCCGACGAGGTCCTGGCCCTGCTGGCGCAGGCCGAGGCGCTCAACCACAGCCACTCCTGCCCGCACGGGCGGCCGACGCGGCTCGTGCTCGCGCGCGGGGACCTGGAGCGCTGGTTCCACCGCACCGTCTGACGCCGCAGGCGGCGGGCGGCGGGGGGTCAGCGCGGCGCGGCCGGCGTCGGCGGCTGGAACACCTCGGCGCCCAGGCCCGTGTTGATGCGGATGTCCTCGGGGAAGGCGAGCAGGAAGCGCACCGGAGCCGCGCGCGGGTTGGCCTGGCGCAGCGCCTCGACCCGGCGCGGGAAGCGGAACTGCGGGCCGAGCGCCCAGTCGTACAGCAGGTAGTACTCGGTGGGCTCGTTGCGCGCCGCGTCGCCCTCGATCTTCACGATCTCGGGCTGCAGCGCCCGCGCGATGCCGCGGCCGTCGGCGGTGCGTTCGAAGGCCAGGTAGAAGACGATGTCGCCGCCGCCGGGGATCCGGCGCGTCACCTTGAGGCGTTCGCCCGCGAAGGTGCCCCGGCCGGTCGCGATGCCTTCGTAGCGCAGCACGACGCCCGGGCCCTTGAGGCCCTCGAGCGTGAGGAAGCGCGCGAGGTCGAAGAGGCGCTTGCGATCCTCCTGGAGTTGGCGGATGGCCGCGTCGCCGCCCGGGCGGCCGTGCATGCGCGTGACCTCCAGGCGCGGGTTGACGATCCACATCTGCTCGCCGGAGAGGATCTTCACCGTGAGGTCGCGCAGCGGCCGAAGCGGCCGGGCCTCGTAGCGGTAGCGGTCCGGCGCCTGGAACCACAGGCGCAGGAAGCCGCTGTGGTTGTTGCCCTCCGTGCGCACCTGCACGTCGGCCAGGTCCACGTAGAAGTCGTGCACCTGGTGGATGCCGGGCTTGCCGTCGTTGACGAAGGCGATGGCCTGCTCGAAGTACTGGCGCCCGCGCACCTCGCCCGGGTCGCTGGGCGCTTCGGCCGGGCCGGCCGGCGGGTGGGCGGCCGGCGGCGCGTCCGCCGGGGGCGCGGCCGCCGGCGGGTCGAGGGGGGGCGGCCCGCCGGTCGGCGGGTCGTCCTCGGCGCCGGCCCAAGGGGCGGGCAGCGCGCCGAGGCCGGCGAGGAGGGCGAGGAGGGCCAGGGCGAGGAACCGCCGGGTCCGGGGGGCAGGGTGGGTCATGGCAGGCTCCGCGGGGGACGGCGCGGCGTCAGCGCGCGGGCGGCGCGAAGAGTTCGGCCGCCAGCCCCTGGTTGATGCGCACCTCGTGGACCGCGGCGCGCAGGAAGTTCATCGGCTGCTCCCCGTCCCGGAGCGGGAGTTGCCAGGCGCTGATCGAGCGGGGGTAGCGGAAGCGCGCGCCCCCCGGCGCGGTGCCGTCGGCCCAGTCCCTCAGGATGTAGTCTTCCGTCGGCAGGCCCTGGGCCGGGTCGCCGTCGACGCGCACGATGCCCGGCCACGTGGCCGTCACCTGCCCCTGCGCGTCGCGGGTGTAGGCCAGCCAGAAGGTCATCCGCGCGCTGCCGGGGGCGTGGCGCACCACCTTGGCCCACTCGCCCTCGTAGGCGCGGTCGCCCTTCGTGTAGCGCTCGAAGACGAAGCGCACGCCCTGGCCCTTCAGGCTGCGCAGGGTGATGAACTGCGCCAGGTCGCCCAGGCGCTCGCGGTCCTCCTTGAGTTGGGCGATGGCCCGCGCGCCCTCGGAGGTGCCGTGCATGCGCTGCACGGCGCCGGTGGGCTGGACGACCCACATGAAGTCCCCGTTGAGGATCTTGGTGGTCGCCTGGCCGCCGGTGGTCAACTCCTGCCGGAAGCGGTCCGGGGCGGCCCACCACAGGCGCATCGGCCCGCGGTGCCGCGTGGTCCCGTCGTCCAACTCGGCGGTGAGCGAGACGAAGAAGTCGCGCGTCTGCTCGATGCCCTGGGTGCCGCCGGCCACGAAGCGGATGCACTGGTCGAAGAGGGCCTCACCCGGGTCCGCGGGCGCGGGCGCCGGCCCGCCCGGGGGGGGCGGGGCGTCGGTGCCGCGCGCGCCCGCCGCAGGGCACAGGGCCAGCGCGGCCAGCAGCAGCGGCAGGAAGCGCCAGGCGTGAGGCATGCAGACCCTCCGGGGCTTGGGCGCGCGGCGCGCGCGGGCGCGAGTGGACGGATGGCGCGGGCCCTGCGATCCTTGGGGGGTGCCGCCCGGCCCGCGGGCGAGCATACACCCGCACGGTGGGCGATCTAGCGCGGCGGGCCCCGCGGCTCCGCACCCGGGCCCGGGAGGAAGGTTCGAACGCGCCGTGCCCCTTGCGTCCCCCCGTCACGGTCCCGCCCTGCCCGTGACGCGGGAACTCGCCCCCGGCGTGCGCCTGCACCGCCTGCGCACGGCGCGCTTTGCCACCACCTACTGCCGGGTGCTGCTCGCGCGCGACCTGGGCGCCGAGGCCGCGGCCACCGCCGTGCTGGCCGCGGTGATGGAGTCGGCGGCGGAGCGCTGGCCCACCCGGCGGGCGCTCGCCGAGCGCCTGGCGGACCTGTACGGCGCGACCCTGCGCGTGGGCGTCGGGCGCCTGGGCCAGCGCCAGGTGCTCTCCGCGGCGCTGGAGTGGCCCACCTCGCGCGCGCTGGGAGGCAGCGCGGGCGTCGAAGCGGGCCTCGAGGTGCTCGGCCAGGTGTGGCGCGCCCCCGTGGGCGCGGCGGGGGGGGCGCTCGACCCCGGGCTGGTCGCCACCGAGGTGCGCAACCACCGCCGCCTCCTCGAGGCGGCGCGGGACGACAAGCCGGCCTACGCCCTGCGCCGCGCGGTGGAGTTGAGCACGCCGGGCGAGGCCTTCGCCCGCGACCCCAACGGGACGCTCGAGCAACTCGCGGCGGTGACACCGGCGGGCCTGGCGGCGCTGCACGCGCGCCTGCTGCGCACCGCGCCCCTGGACGTGTACCTGGTGGGGGACGTGGACGCACGCGAGGCGGAGCGGCTCGTGCGCCGGCACCTCCTGCCGGCGCGCGCCCCGCGGCCGCGGCGCCCGCCGCCGGTGGTGAACCTGGGCGAGGCCCCGGCCCGCCCGCGGGTGCGCCACGAGGCCGACGCCATCGCCCAGGCCCGCGCGGTCCTGACCTGGCGCGGGCGCGTGCGGCCGCACGCGCGCGCGGGGGCGGCCGCGGAGGTGCTGGCCTCGGTCCTGGGCGGCGGGCCGTGGTCGCGGCTGTTCAAGGTCGTGCGCGAGGAACTGGGCCTGTGCTACCACGCGGAGGCGGGCTGGTGGCCGGCCGCCGGGTTGCTCGTGGTGCAGACCGGCGTCGACCCGGCGGCCGAGCCGGCGGCGCGCCGCGCGATCCAACGCCTGGCGGCCGAGGTGTTCGCGGGCCGCCTGGACCCCGAGGCGGTCCACGCCCTGGGCGCGGCCGCCGAGCGCCAGGTCGACCAACTGCGCGACAGCCCCCGTGCGCTCCTGGGCTGGCAACTGTCGCGCGAGGCCCTCGGGCTGGTCCCGGATCCGGCGCGCTGGCTCGCCGACCTGCGCGCGGTCGGGCCCCCGGCCGTGCGGGCCGTCGGCCGGCGGCTGCGTCCCGCCGCGCGCTTCGTGCTGGGCCCGCGCGCCCCCCGGAGGGGAACGTGACGGCCCGGCGCGGGGCGGGGTGGCGGCGCGAGCGCGAGCGCTTGAGCGGGCGCGAGGTGCTGGGCGTCCGCACCCAAGCGGGGCCCCTCGTGCGCGTGGTCCCGATGCCGGGCTTCGCGTTGCGCTCCGCGCTCCTGGTGGCGCGCTTCGGCTCGCTGGACACGCACCTGGCCGACGGCCGGCCGCTGCCCGACGGGACGGCCCACTTCCTCGAGCACAAGATGTTCCAGAGCGAGGAGGGCGACCTCTTCGACGTGTACGCGCGGCGCGGCGCGTCGGCCAACGCCTACACCACCTTCGGCCACACGACCTACCTGTTCGGGGCGACGCGGCGCTTCGACGAGAACCTGGAGACCCTGCTGGGGAGCCTGGCCTCGATCACGACCGACGACGCGTCGATCGCCCGGGAGCGGGGGATCATCGGCCAGGAGATCGCCATGTACGCCGACGACCCGGGCTGGCGCGGCTGGTTCGGGCTGCTGGAGGCCCTGTTCGTGCGCCACCCGGTGCGCCGCGACATCGCCGGCACCGCCGAGAGCATCGCCGCGATCGACCGGCCACTGCTCGAACGCGTCTTCGAGACGGGCTACGCGCCGGCCAACCTGGTGCTGTGCGTGGCCGGCGACGTGGACCCCGACGCCGTGCGGGCGACCACCGAGCGCGTGCTGGGGGGCCGGCCCCGCGGCCGCTCCCTGCGCCGCCGGCCGGTGGCCGAGCCCCGGCGCCTGGGCCCCCCGAGGCGCGCGTCCGCTTGAGCGTGAAGCGGCCCCAGGTGTGGTGGGGGCTCAAGGACCGGCCGCCGCCACGCGGGCGCCGGGCCCGCCACCGGCGCGAGGCGCTCACCCGGCTGGGCCTCGAGGCGCTGTTCGGCGACGGCGGGCGCGTCCAGGCGCCGCTGTACGAGGAGGGCATCGCCGACGAGAGCCTCGCCGCGGCCTACGAGTGCGAAGCGGGCGCCGCCTGGGCCGTGGTCCAGGCCGAGGTGGACGACGAGGCGGCCTGGCGCGCGCGGCTTCGCGCCGAGACGCGCCGGGCGCTCGCCGCGGGGCTGGGGCCCGCCGAGGTCGAGCGCGCGCGGCGCCGGCTGCTGGGCCGGCTGCTGCGCACCTTCGACGCGCCCGACCGCACGGCCCACTGGCTCGAGGCGCTCGCCCTGCGCGGCGAGCCGGTCAACGAGGCCGCCGACCTGCTGCGGGCGGCCCGGCCGGGGGAGGTCAACCGACGGTTGCGGGAACTCTTCGCCTGCCCGGCGGCGTTCAGCGTCGTGGCGCCCCGCGCCGGCGCCCGGCGTCGGCGATCGACAGGCCGGCCTTGATGCCCGGGGGCGGCCGCGTACACTCCCGGCCGATGTCCACCGTCGCCCGCGACCGGATCCGCCGTTGCCTCGCGATGATCCCCCTGATCCGGGCGCGGCCGGGCATCCGGATCCCCGAGCTGGCCTCGATCTTCGGCGTGAAGGAGGAGGAGATCTGGGAGGACATCACCGAGGTCCTCACCCTGTGCGGCGTCCCGCCCTACCTGCCGCACAACTACCTCGTGTTCGGCATCCACGGCGACCAGGTGAGCATCCGCTTCGCCGAGCACTTGAGCCGGCCCGTGCACCTCACGCTGCAAGAGGCCCTCGCCATCGACCTGGCGCTGCAGAGCGTGTCGGGCGGCCGCCCGGCCGCGTTCGCCGAGGCCGCGCCGCGCCTGCGCCAGAAGTTGCGCGACCTCCTGGGGGCGCGCGACAGGGAGGCGCTACGCGCGCTGGACCGCTCGGTGGGCGGGGTCGCGCCCAGCGACCCGGTCGTGGCCACGCTGCGCGTGCTCAAGGCCGGCATGCAGCGCAACGTCGCCGTGCGCGTCACCTACTACACGGCCGGGCGCGACGCGGTGGGCTCGCGCACCATCCACCCCTACGGCCTGGTCGACCTGCGCGGCCACTGGT
>JAPKHB010000164.1 GCA_026647295.1 Planctomycetota bacterium
ACAGGTGATCGCAGCACGGGAGACTCGTCGGCGCATGCACCTGATGCTATCGCAGTCCGTGGGAGCACGTCGAGTGCGTGGTCGCGAGTGGGCGCCCATTCGCACCTGGCTGTTTGCCAACCGGACCCTCTCTGCCGGGGACGGAGAGTTCGAGAGGATGGCGTAGAGTCCGTGGGTTTGACGCCGGGGCGGGCCGCCGTCGCACCCCGCGGCGCACATCCCGCGAACCCCGAAGTTCTGGCCCCTCCGGGCGCCTCTCCGGCGCGGTCCTCTCCGCGTGCTCTCCGGCCTCTCGCGGCCTCAAGCGGGATGGTGGCTCCCCGCAGGCGACTCGAACTGTGACCCGTGGGTTGACACAGGGGGACGGTTGGGAGAGGACATGACAGGTTGTCAGGTGTCGGCAGGTGGCAGGTGGCCGCGGGTGGAGGGGGCAGCCTCCGGCCCCGTCGCGTCCCGCCCGGGTGCAACCGGGGGAAGGTAGGTGCCTGGCCGGGGCCCCGGGGTGGGCCGGAGGGTCCGCAGGGGGGACCGGGTCGGGCCGGAGCCGGGGCGTCGGGCAGCATCGCCGAGGCGGAGGAAAGTGGATGGCGGCGGCGGGGCCAAATGGGTCCTCCCGCAACGCGGACCGGGGGGCGCTCGGCAGGAGGCCCGGGTTGGGGTTCCCCATGGGCTCCTCCCGATCCAGGCTCGGTAGGGACTCGGATCGCTCGGCGTCGTGGGCCCCGGGTTGACGATCCGGATGGCGTGCGGGTCGGACCCCAGGCCGCGGTAGCCGGGAGCCGGCGGGGTCCTGGGCCCCGCGGGGGGCAGGGGACCGGTCGGGGGCGGCGTCAGCCCAGGGCGCGCGCCAGGTCGCGTGCGGCGTAGGTGAAGATCAGGTCCGCCCCCGCGCGGCGGATGGCGAGCGCGCACTCGGTGAGCGCGCGCGCCTCGTCGAGCCAGCCCAGGCGCCCTGCGGCCTTCAGCATGGCGTACTCGCCGCTCACCTGGTAGGCGGCGATCGGCCGGTCGGTCGCGGCGCGCAGGTCGGAGATCACGTCCAGGTAGGGCAGCGCCGGCTTGACCATCAGGATGTCGGCGCCCTCGGCCAGGTCGAGGCGGGCCTCGCGGCGGGCCTCGCGGCGGTTGGCGGGATCCATCTGGTAGGTCTGCTTGTCGCCGTGGCGCGGCGCGCTGTCCAACGCCTCCCGGAAGGGCCCGTAGAAGGCGCTGGCGTACTTCGCGGTGTAGGCGAGGATCCCCACGTCGGTGTGGCCGTCGGCGTCCAGCGCCCGGCGCAGCGCGCCGACGCGCCCGTCCATCATGTCCGAGGGCGCGACCAGGTCCGCGCCGGCCCGCGCCTGCGCCACGGCCATGCGCGCCAGCAAGGGGAGCGTCTCGTCGTTGCGCACCTCGCCGTCGACCACGAGCCCGTCGTGGCCGTCGCTGCTGTAGGGATCGAGCGCGACGTCGGTGATCCGCAGCAGGTCGGGGACCTCCGCGCGCAGGCGCGCGAGCGCACGCGGGATCAGCCCCGCGGGGTTGGCGCCCTCCCGGCCGGTCGGGTCCTTGAGGCCGGGGTCCACGACGGGGAAGAGGGCGACCGCCGGGATGCCCAGGGACCAGGCCTCGCGGGCGGCCTCTACCAGAGGCCCCAGGCCCAGGCGCGCGCATCCGGGCATGGAGGCGATGGGCTCGGCCCCCTCCTCGGCGTCGCGCACGAACAGGGGCAGGACGAGGTTGGCGGGCGCAAGGCGCGTCTCGCGGACGAGGCGGCGCAGCGCCTCGCGGCGCCGCAGGCGCCGCGGGCGCTCGGGTCCGACGGCGGGGGGGGGAAGGTCGCCGGGGCTCACGCCGGACACTGTACGGCCCGGAGCCGGCGGACCCGCCCTCTGCACCCGCTCGCGGGGGGCCTGGGGGGCGTCGCCCGCGCGGCCGCCGGGCGCCGGGGCCCGGGGCGCGCGTGCTATCGTGCGCGCCTTCCCGGCCCCCTCCCCGTTGCGGCGCCCAGCCCATGAGCCCGACCTACGTCCTGGGCGTCAACGCCTACGACCACGACACCAGCGCCTGCCTCCTGGCCGACGGCGTGCCGATCGTGGCGATCAGCAAGGAGCGCCTCACCCGCCGCAAGCACGACGGCGGGTGGTACGGCGACCCGGTCGCCTATTGCCTGTGGGCGGCCGGGATCACGCTCACCCAGGTGGACCTCGTGGTGCGCAACTGCTACGTGCTCCCGGTGGGCGAGATGGAACGGCGCCTCGCCCGCGAGGTGGTGCCGCGCTACCTGGCGGGCGCCGAACGCGAGCGGGCGCGGCGCTCGCTGCTGTTCGGCGCCGGGCCACCGCGCGTGCTGGACGTCTCGCACCACCTCGCCCACGCCTGGAGTGCGGCCGGGGCCGCCCCCTTCGACGAGTGCGCGGTCCTGGTGATGGACGGCGTGGGCAGCCACCGCCAGGACGTGACCGAACCGGTGCCGGCGGCGTGCGAGGCCCCGCCGACGGCCCGCGAATCCGAGTCCCTGTACCACTACGACGGACGCGACCTGCGCCCGCTGCGCAAGGTGTGGCTGCCCCCGGCGCGCGGCTTCCTCTCGGAGGAGTTCCAGGCCATGGAGGGGCTGGGCGCCCTGTACAGCCGCGTCTCCACCTACGTCTTCGGCGACTGGAACCGCTGCGGGGAGGTGATGGGCCTGGCCCCCTTCGGGCGGCCGACGCTGCCGCCGCTCGCCTGGGTGCGCGACGGCGAGGTCGGCTTCGCCCCCTGGCCCGACGCGCTCACGAATCCCTTCGACGGCCCCGACGACGCGGCGTGGGAGGCGAGCCCGCACCGGGCCGAATGGGAAGACCTCGCCTGGCGCGTGCAGCACGACGCCGAGGAGGTGATCCTGGCCCGCGCGCGCGAGGCCGCCGAGCGCAGCGGGTCGCGCCGGCTCGCCTTCGCCGGCGGAGTGGCGCTCAACTGCGTCGCCAACGGCCGGCTCCTGCTGGAGGGGCCCTTCGAGGAACTCTTCGTCCAGCCCGCGGCCGGGGACGACGGCGTGGCGCTGGGCGCGGCGCTGTACGGCGAGCGCGTGCGGCGGGGCCGCCCGCGCCGCTGGCACATGGAACACGCCTTCCTCGGCGTCTCCTACCCGCCGGAGCGGGTCACGGAGGCGCTGGGCGGCCTGGGCACCCGGCTGGCGCTGCGGCGCGAGCGGCCCGGAGACCTCGCCGAGGCGGTGGCCGCGCGCCTGGCCCAAGGTGAGGTGGTGGGGTGGTTCATGGGCGGGAGCGAGTTCGGTCCGCGGGCGCTGGGCCACCGCAGCATCCTGGCCGATCCCCGCGCCGCCGCCGTGCGCGACCGCGTGAACGCCCGGGTCAAGCACCGCCAGGCCTTTCGCCCGTTCGCGCCGGTCGTGCTGGCCGAGCACGCGCGCGAGTGGTTCGAGCTCGAGGTCGAGTCGCCCTACATGCTGCTCGCCGCGCGCGTGCGCCCGGAGAGGGCCGCCCGCCTGGCGGCGGTGACCCACGTCGACGGCAGCGCGCGCGTGCAGACCCTGCGCCGGGCCCAGAACCCGGCGCTGTACGCCCTGATCGAGGCCTTCGCCCGGCGCACCGGCGTGCCCGTGCTGCTCAACACGTCGTTCAACGACCGCGGCGAGCCCCTGGTCGAGACGCCGCGCGACGCGGTGGACTGCTTCCTGGGCACCGACCTGGACGCGCTGGCCATCGAGGGCTGGGTGCTCTCCAAGCGGGGGGCCTGGCGCGCGGTGCGGGGGGCGCTTGGCCGGGCGCGGCGCGCCCGCGCCCTGCTCTCGCTCGCCGCCTGGCGGCGCAGGGCCGCCCGGGCGGTGGAACGCCGCCTCGCCGCCGAGCAGGGACCTTCGTCCCCGCCCGGGGCGTGAACGCCGCCCGCGCACGCGTTGGTAGGAGTCAACCGGGACGGGACGCCCGGGTCCTCCGCCGGAGGCCAGCGCCCCCGACCGGCCCGGCCGGGTCTCTTCATGCGGGGGAGACCCGGCCACCTTTCCCCCCGCCCGGGCGGGGCCTTGTGCCGGCCCGGTACAGTGGCGGGCGATGCGCCCCGAGCCCAGGTCCCGCCTGCGTCTGCTGGGCTTCGCGCTCCTCCTGGGCGGCGGGGCCGCAGCCGCCCTCGGCGCGGCGCGGCCGGCGGCGGCCGACGAGCCCGTCGCCTCGAGCCCGGGCGAGGCGAGCGCGGCCTGGGCCCGGGCCACCGCGCGTCTGCTTGCCGAGTTGCTCGAGGTGGCCGACGCCGCCCACGCGGGACGCCTCTTCGGCGTGCGCGACGAGGCCTACCTGCGGGTGCTCGACCTCGAACCGCAACACGCGCTCGCGCTCAAGCGCCTCAAGTTCGTGCGCGGTCCCGCGGGGGCCTGGGCCCCCCCGCCGCGGTTCAAACCCGGGCCCAACCTGACGCGCGTCGGGCTGGAAGAGGCCCGCGCGCGCCTGGCCGCGGCGTTGCACGGCTGGGCGGCGCAGGCGGAGGAACTCCACCCCCACCTGCCGCCGGCCGAGGCCGGCGCCGCCCTGGAGCGCGTGCTCGGCCTCGCCCCCGAGGCGCCCGCTGCCCGCAGGCTCAATGAGGAGGTCCCGGACCCCGAGCGGCCCGGGGCCTGGCTGCTCGCCGAGACCCCGCCCGGGCGGGTGCGACGCCAGGCGCTGGTCGAGGCCGCCCGCGCCGCCCTGGCGGCGGCGCCCGCTCCCGTCGAGGCGCGCCCGACCCGCGAGGAGGCCGCGCTGGGCGTCGCCTGGGCCTACGCGGGCCAGGGGCCCCGGGTCCGCGTGCTCGGAACGGTGGCCCGCGCCGAACTCGAGACCGAAGCCCGCCTGGCCCACGCCGCCTTCGACCTCTACGCCGCCGCCTTCGGCCGCGAGCCGCCGCCGCTCGAGCGCGCCCGCCTCCTCGTGCTGGAGGATCCGGCGGACCGCGATCGGCTGCTCGGGCGCTGGCCGGACCTCCCACCGAAGGATCGGGACTGGTACGCCCGTCTGCAGAGCTTCTGGCTCCGCGGCAGCACGACCTTGGCCATCGTGGCCCGCGACGAGGCCCGGCGCAGGGAGTGGGCGGCCCGCCAGCCGCTCCTGGCCCTGCTGCGCAGCGGCTGGGGCGTCGACGGCCGTGCGGGTTGGGCCTACGAGGGACTTTCGCTCTACCTGGGCTGGACCTTGAGCGGGGAACGCCAGACCTACCTCGTGCGCCGCACCGGCTACGCCGAAGCGCGCGCCGCCGAGCAGGAGGCGCTGTGGCGGCGCCTGGGCGAGCCGGGCACGGACTGGTTCGCCGAGGCCCGCGCGGCGCTGGGCGCTGCCGGCGGGGACGACCTCGCGCTGCTCCTGGGCAAGCCGGTGGAGACGATGGACGCCCGCGACCGGCTGCTTTCCTTCGCGCTGTGGGCGTGGTTGATCGAGGCCCGGCCGGCCGTGGCCGTCGCTTGGCTCGCCGACCTCAAGGCCGCCCGGGACGCGCCGGCCCCGGACCTGATCCGGCGCCTTGGCACCACGCCCGCCCTGCTCGCCGCGCGCCTGGCGCGCTGGCTCGGCGAACGGGGCGCGGGGTCCTGACCCCTCCCTACGCCTTTGCGGGCGCCGCGTCCGCCCCCGGCCCGGAGCCCTCGGGCGCGCCCGGGGCCGCACGCGCCTCCCGCCGGGCGGCCTCCTCGACCAGCCGGCCGAAGTAGGCCGGCATCTCGACCCCGCCGATGTCGCGCATCATCTGCAGCATCGGCGGCAGCGAACCCGCCAGGCCCTGGAGGAAGCCCGCGGTCGCCCCGGGCTTGCCGTCCGCGGCGCCCGAGTCCCAGACGACGATCTTGTCGAAGCGGATGTTGGAGATCGCCTGGGCCGCGTTGGCGGACAGGCGCTCCAGGTGCTCGAGCATCAGCATCTGGAAGGCGTCCTGCGCCGACCCGCAGGCCTTCACGATCTCGCCGAGGCCCTCGCCCTTGCGGGCCAGGATCTCGTACTGGCCGCGCGCCTCGGCCTCCAGGCGCGCGAAGATGGCCTTCGCCTCGCCCTCGGCCTCGATGCGCCGGCGCTCGGCCTCGGCCTCGGCGTCGACGACCACGCGCGCCTTCTCGGCGCGGGCGGGCGCCACCAGCGAGGCCATCTTCTCGGCCTCGACCTTGGCGGCCTCGGCCTTCGCGGCGTCGGCCTGGGCCAGGTACTGCGCCTTGAGCACCTCGGCCTCCGCGACCCGGCGCTTGGTCTCGCCGCGCTGGAAGGCCTCGGCCCGCTCCACCTGCAAGTCGGCCTCGGCGCGGGCGATCAGCCCCTTGGACTCGTTCT
Source organism: Planctomycetota bacterium (assembly GCA_026647295.1). GTDB lineage: Bacteria > Planctomycetota > PLA2 > PLA2 > JAEUHO01 > JAPKHB01. The sequence continues at coordinate 6,264 of JAPKHB010000164.1, forward strand.
CGCCCTTGACCGCCTGCGCGTCGGCCTCGGCGACGCGGATGCGCTTGGCGCGCTCGAAGTCGGCGATCTCCGCCTCGCGCTCCAGGACCGCCCGCTGTTCGCCGACCTTGGCCTCCTTGTCGAGGTTGGCGACGCTGACGACGCGCTCCTTCTCGGCCACCTTCGTGCCGATGTCGCGTTCCTTGTTGGCCTCGGCGACCCGGACGTCCTTCTCGCGGTTGGCGAGCGCCACCCCCACCGAGCCCTTCTTGTCCTGCTCGGCCACGTCGATCTCGGCCTGCTGGATCGCCGTCGCGGCCGCCTTGCGGCCGATGGCCTCGATGTAGCCCGTGATCACCCATCTCGACGGCGACCCGCTCAAGGCATCGGGCCTGCAGGACGCCGAGATCCTCCGGCGGCGCATCGAGGACATGGACATCGGCGCCGAGGCGGCGTTCAAGGTCGTTCGCGGCAAGGACGAGCTGGAGATCAAGGTCACGCTCGAGGAGACGCCGGAGACCACCGCCGACGCCAAGAAGAGCAAGGACGAGCTCCAGGAGTACGGCGTCCGCGAGCTGACCTACATGGATCTCGTGGAGCGCGACCTGCCCCTCGACTGGAAGGGGCTCGTCGTCTCCGAGGTCACGAGCGGCGGCTGGGCCGACATGGCGGGCCTCCGCGCGGGCGACCTCCTGCTGTCCATCCAGGACACCGAGATCCGCTCGATCAAGGATTTCGACGACGCGATCAAGCGCATCGCGGACGAGCGCCCGAAGCGCGTCAGGATCTTCGTGAAACGCGACCAATCGACCGCATTCGTGTTCGTCCAGCCCGACTGGCCCGCCAAGTAGCGGGCGAGGAGACAGACCATGCGCATCCGTTCCGTTCCCTCCTGCGTAGCCCTCGCCGCCGCGCTCCTCGCGGGCGGCGCCGCGGCGGATGGCCCTCAGGCCAAGCTCATCGAGACGCGAGCCGCGACGGTCGTCACGGTGAAGGCGGCCCTGAAGATCAGCGGCAGCTTCGGGGGCCGTTCGATCGACCAGGAGCGCGAGATGACCGCCTCCGGCGTGGTCGTCGACAGCTGCGGCTTCGTGATGATGAGCTCCGACGCGATCTCCATGCCGCGGTTCGCGCGGATGGGCAACCAGCAGCACGACATCAAGTTCACGCCGACGAACCTCCGCGTCGTCTTCCCCGGCGACGAGACGGAGTACGCGGCGATCCTCGGGGCGACCGACAGCAAGCTCGGGCTCGCCTTCGTGCTGATCCGCGACCTGAAGGGCAGGAACGCGACGGCGCTCGACCTCTCCAACGCGGTCGAGCCGAAGGTCGGCGACACGCTCTACGCGGTCACGCGCCTCGAGCAGGGGTTCGACTACGCGCCCGTGTGCGACGAGGCGAAGGTGATCGGCCATGTGACGAAGCCGCGCGCGATGTGGGTTCTCGGGGGCGGCGGCGCGGACGTGCCGCACCCGCTCTACACGGCCGAGGGCGCGATCGCGGGCATCGTGGTGGTCCAGGAGGGCGTGGGCGACGAGCGTTCGGGCTTCCGCCCCTTCCTGCTGCCGCTGAAGATCGCGACCGGCACGATCGAGCGCGCGCTCAAGACCTCCAAGCAGGCGCTCGAGGAGGCGCCGAAGGAGGAGGAGAAGCCCGCCGAGGAGGGAAAGCCCGAGGAGAAGCCGGCAGAGGAGAAGCCCGCCGAGGGCGCCGAAGGCCGAGCCCTGCAGCACGGCGTCCACCGTCTGCACGCCCGCGCGCAGGCCGGTGCGCAGCGCATCGAGCGCGGTTGCGCCGGTGATGCCGTCGAGGTCGCGCGGCCCGCCCAGGATCAGCGACAGCTGGGTGTCGAACGCCAGCTGCCCGGCAGGGG
>JAPKHB010000165.1 GCA_026647295.1 Planctomycetota bacterium
GCCCTCGAATGATGCACCGGAGCCTGGCTCCGTCGGGTCATTCCGGTCATCGACTGACCAGGCGCTGGAAGGCGACCTCCACCTCGCGCGGGTCCAGGTTCACGCCCGCCGCGCGGGCGACGATGCGGCCGCGGGCGTCCAGCAGGACGAGCGCCGCCACGCCGGAGGGAAGGCCGAGGGCCGTGGCGAAGCGTTCGGCGTCCAGCGGCGGCTCGGCCACCAGCCCGAGTTCTTGGGCGCGGGCCGCGAGCGCCTGCGCCTCCTCGGCCGGTGAGGCCACCGGCACGCGCCGTAGCCCGAGCCGCACCTGCCCGGTGCGCAGGCCGACCAGGGCGACCCCGACGCCGGCCTCGGCGCCCGTGCGTGCCCACCGCTCCAGCACGCCGGCGAACACCGGCTCGCCCAGGGTGAAGTGGTCGGCGTAGACCTGCACGCGCGGGCCCGGACCGGGCGCCGCCCCAAGGCGCGGGGCGAGGTCCTCCCCGCGCTGCGCGCCGATCCACGCCCGAAGCCCCTCTGCTTCGTCCTCCTCGGCCGGGTCGGCCCCCCCCGCGGCCGCGGCCTGTTCGATCAACGCCAGCGCCCGCTCGCGCCGCGGCTCCGGCCCCTCGCCCGCGCGGCGGGCCGCCTCCAGGAGGGCGTCGCGCAGCGCCCCCCGCACCACCGCGGGGGCCAGCACCTGCCCGCGCCGCGAGCGGCCGAAGCCGTCGAAGCGTTCCTCCAGGCGGGCCAGGTCCGCCAGCGCCCCGGCCCCGTCGCCTGCTTCCGCCCGCCGGCCGAGCCGCCAGGTGAGCACGCGCTGGGTGAAGGGGTCGTCGCGAAACGCCGCGGCGTCGACCGGCCAGCCTTCCAGGCCCGTCTCCACGGCCGGGCCGTCCTCGGCCGCGGCGGCCTCCAGCAAACGGTCGTAGCGCCCCGCCGGGTCGCTCTCCGGGGCGGCCGGCGCCGGGCACCCCGCCAGCAGCAACGGCCCCGCCAGCAGCGCCCCCGCCCACCCCGCCACCCGGCCGGCGGGCCACAGGCGGCGCAGCGTCGGACGGGCCCGGGTCACGCGGTCATCCTACGGCGCGGGGACCTGTTGATAGGCTCGCCCGCTTGCGACTCGTCGACGACCAGGGCTCGAGCCTGTGGCTGGCCTACGCCATGAACGTGCACCCGGGCGGCGACGCCGGGGCGCTCGAACGCGCGCTGGACGAAACGGTCCTTCCGCTGCGCCGGCGGCTGGGGCTGGCCGGGCCCCTCGGGCTGGCCCTGCGCCTGAGCGCCGCGGGCGTCGCGGCCCTCGAACGCGACCCGGCGACGATCCGGCGCCTCGGCGAACGCTTCGCCCGCGACGCGCTGGTCCCCTTCACCGGAAACGCCTTCGTGCTCGGGGACTTCCACGCCCCCGGCGTGAAGGAGGGCGTGTACGCCCCGCCCTGGGGCGATCCGCGCCGCACGCGCTACACCCTGGGCTTTGCGCGGCTGCTCGCGGCCTGGAATGCGCCCGGTAGCGACGTGTCGTTGTCGACCGCGCCGGGCTCCTGGCGCGGCTGGCCCGCGGCGCCCGACGCGTCCGCCCGCCGCGCCGCGGCGCTCGCCGAGACGGCGCGGGGGTTGCGGGCGCTGGGCGCGGAGACGGGCGTGCGCGTGCGCCTGGGCCTGGAGCCCGAACCGGGCTGCACGCTGGAGACGGTCTCCGACGTGCTGGACTTCTTCGCCGGGCCGCTCGCAGAGGCGCTGGGCGACGACGCGCCCGCCGCCGCCCACCTGGGCGTGTGCTACGACGCCTGCCACCAGGCCGTGGTGCACGAGGACGGCCCCGAGGGGCTCGCGCGGCTGCGCGCCGCCGGGATCGCGGTCGTCAAGTTCCAGGTCTCCAGCGCGCTCGAGGTGGCCGACCCGGCCCAGGCCGAGGCCCGCGCGGCCCTCGGCGCCTTCGCCGAGCCCGTGTACCTGCACCAGGTCGGCGTGCCGGAGCCCTCCGGGCCGGCCGCCGTCATCCCCGACCTCGCGCCGGCGCTGGCCGACGCGGCGCTCGGGTCCCGCCGCCCCTGGCGCGTCCACTTCCACGTGCCCGTGCACCGCGAGCGCATCGGTCCGGCGCTGGGCACGACGCGCGCGGGCCTGGCGCGCACGCTGGGAGCGGCGTTGGCCGCGCGCGACACGCCGCACCTGGAGGTCGAGACCTACACCTGGGGCGTGCTGCCCGAGGCGGAGCGCGGCGCCGGGCTGGTCGAAGGCCTCGCGCGCGAGTTGGAGTGGACCCTGGGCGTGGTGCGCGCGGCCGGCTATCGCCCGGTGGGGGCGCCCGGCCCGTGACCCGCCCCCCCGCCCCCGCGGCGCGCGGCGCCGCCCTGATCGTCGTGAGCGACCGCGCCGCTCGCGGTGAGCGCGCCGACCAGACCGCCGACCGGTTGCGCCCGGTGCTGGCGGCCGCGGGGTGGCGCCTGGACGAGGTGGTGGTCGTGCCCGACGAACTCGACGCGCTCGTCGGGTGCCTTGCGCAGGCGGCGGCGCGCCACCGCCTGGTGCTCACCACCGGCGGGACCGGCGTCGCCCCGCGCGACCGCACGCCGGAGGCCACGCGCGCGGTGATCGACCTGGAGGTGCCGGGCCTGGCCGAGGCCATGCGCGCGCACGGGGCGCGGCGCACGCCCTTTGCCTGGGGCTCGCGCGCCCTGGCCGGCTTCCGGGGCGCGGCGCTGATCGTCAACCTGCCCGGCCGGCCGGAGGGGGCCGTGGACGCCTTTGGCGCCGTGGCGCCGCTGCTCGGCCACCTCGTCGACCTGCGCGCGGGCCCCGTCAGCGACGCGAGCCACGAGCCTCCGGCGGGCGCCTGACCGGCGGGGCGCTGCCGCGCCCCGCCGCGCCCTGGGGCGCCCTGGGCAGTGTTGAGGGGGCGCATGGGCGCGGGTAGGGTGACCCGCCGCCCATGGCCGCTACCCCCCGTCCGCTGCGCCACCCCGTCCGGTTCGTGACCGCCGCCGCCCTCTTCGACGGGCACGACGCGGCGATCAACATCATGCGGCGCATCCTGCAGGACTCGGGCGCGGAGGTGATCCACCTCGGGCACAACCGCTCCGTGCGCGAGGTCGTGGAGACGGCCGTCGAGGAGGACGCCCAGGGCATCGCCGTGTCCTCGTACCAGGGCGGCCACAACGAGTACTTCCGCTACATGCTCGACCTGCTGGCCGAGCGGGGCGCCCGCCACGTCCGCGTCTACGGCGGCGGGGGCGGGGTGATCGTTCCGGAGGAGGTGGCCGCGCTGCACGCCGCGGGCGTGGCGCGCATCTTCACCCCCGAGGACGGCCGGCGGATGGGCTTGCAGGGGATGATCGACGCGATGCTCGCCGAAACCGACTTCGCCCCCCCCGGCGCGGTCGACCTCGAACATCCGGCGCTCGACGGGCTGCGGGCGGACGACCACGGCGCCGTGGCCCGCTGGATCAGCGCGGTCGAGCGGCCCGGGTTCGCCGACACCCCGGCCGCCCGCGCGCTCGCCGCGGCGGAGGCGGCCCTCGCCCCGCCGCGCCGCGCCCCGGTCCTGGGCGTGACGGGGACGGGCGGCGCGGGCAAGTCCTCGCTCGTGGACGAGTTGGTGCTGCGCTTCCTCGAAGCCGCGCCGGAGGCGACCGTCGCGATCCTCGGCGTCGATCCCTCGCGGCGCAAGACCGGCGGGGCGCTGCTCGGCGACCGCATCCGGATGAACTCGTTGCCCCACCCGCGCGCCTACATGCGCAGCCTGGCCACGCGCGGGGCGGCCGGGGCGCTGGGGGCGGCCACGCGCGACGCCGTGCGCGCCTGCCGCGTGGCGGGCTTCGACTGGATCGTGCTGGAGACGAGCGGCATCGGGCAGGGCGACGTCGAGGTGGCCGAGCTGGCCGACGTCGCGCTCTACGCCATGACGCCCGAGTACGGCGCGGCCTCGCAGCTCGAGAAGATCGGCATGCTCGACTACGCCGACTTCGTCGCGCTCAACAAGTCCGACCGGCGCGGCGCCGAGGACGCGCTGCGCGACGTGCGCAAGCAGGTGCAGCGCAACCGCAAGGCCTTCGACCAGCCGCTGGAGGCCCTGGGGGTGTACGCCACGGTGGCCAGCCGGTTCTGCGACCCCGGCGTGGACGCCCTCTTCGCGGCGCTCGCCCGGCGCATGGACGAAACGGCCGGGCGCGGCATCGCGCGGCGCCTGCGCGAGCCCCCGGCCGAGGCCCCCCGGCCGGCCACCGCCGTGATCCCCCCCGAGCGGGTGGGCTACCTGGGCGAGATCGCCCGCGCCTGCCGCGACTACCGCGCCTGGGTCGGCGAGCAGGCCGGCCTCGCGCGCGAGGCCGCGGCCCTGGCGGCGGCCGCCCACGCGCTGGAACGCGACGGCGCCCCGGCCGAAGCCCTGACCGGGGTGCGGGCGGCCTGCGAACGCGCCGAGCGGCGCCAGGACCCCCGCGCGCGCGCCGCCGTCGCCGCCTGGCCGGCGCTTCGGGCCCGCTACGCCGGCGACGAGGTGGCCTACCGGGTCCGGGGGCACGAGTTGCGCGCCAACGCGTGGACCGAGTCCCTCTCCCACCTGCGCATCCCGCGCGTCGCGCTGCCCGACCTCACCGACGCCGGGGACGTGTTCGCCTGGCTCGCGCTCGAAAACGTCCCGGGCAGCTTCCCCTACACCGCGGGCGTCTTCCCCTTCCGGCGGCCCGACGAGGACCCGCAACGCCAGTTCGCCGGCGAGGGCACCCCCGAGCGGACGAACCGCCGGTTCCACTACCTGTGCGACCACGCGCCGGCCAAACGCTTGAGCACCGCGTTCGACTCGGTGACCCTGTACGGCGAGGACCCGGACCGGCGCCCGGACATCTACGGCAAGGTGGGGGAGAGCGGCGTCTCGGTCTGCTCGCTGGCCGACATGAAGCTGCTCTACGCCGGCTTCGACCTGTGCGCGCGCAACACCTCGGTCTCGATGACCATCAACGGCCCGGCGCCGATAATCCTGGCCATGTTCCTCAACGCGGCGATCGACCAGCAGACCGACGCCTTCCGGGCCGAGCACGGGCGCGACCCCGACCCCGCCGAGGCCGACGCGCTGCGTGCCCGGACGCTGATGCTGGTGCGCGGGACCGTCCAGGCCGACATCCTGAAGGAGGACCAGGCCCAGAACACCTGCATCTTCAGCACGGACTTCGCGCTGAAGATGATGGGCGACATCCAGGAGTACTTCATCCGGAACAAGGTTCGCAACTACTACAGCGTGTCGATCTCCGGCTACCACATCGCCGAGGCCGGCGCGAACCCGATCAGCCAGCTCGCCTTCACGCTGGCCAACGGCTTCACGCTGGTCGAGTACTACCTCGCGCGCGGGATGGACGTGGACGACTTCGCGCCCAACCTCTCCTTCTTCTTCAGCAACGGGCTCGACCCCGAGTACGCCGTGATCGGCCGCGTGGCCCGGCGCATCTGGGCCGTGGCGCTGCGCGAACGCTACGGGGCCAACGACCGCAGCCAGCGCCTCAAGTACCACGTGCAGACCAGCGGGCGGTCGCTCCACGCCCAGGAGATCCAGTTCAACGACATCCGCACCACGCTGCAGGCGCTGCTGGCCCTCCAGGACCAGTGCAACTCGCTGCACACCAACGCCTACGACGAGGCGATCACCACGCCGACCGAGGAGAGCGTGCGCCGGGCCATGGCCATCCAGCTCATCAACACGCGCGAGCTGGGCTGGTTGAAGAACGAGAACCCGATCCAGGGCTCGCACTTCGTCACCTGGCTGACCGACCGGGTCGAACGCGCGGTGCTCGAGGAGTTCGACCGGCTCAACGCCCGCGGCGGCGTCCTGGGCGCCATGGAGACCCAGTACCAGCGTTCCTGCATCCAGGAGCAGAGCCTGTACTACGAACGGCGCAAGCACGACGGATCGCTGCCGATCGTCGGGGTCAACACCTTCCTGCCCCCCCAGGCCGCGGACCTGACGCCGCGCCTGGACCAGTTGAGCCGGGCCACGCCCGAGGAGAAGCAGCAGCAGCTCGACCACCTGGCCGCGTTCCACGCCGCCCACGCCGGGGCCGCGGGGCCCGCGCTCGAACGCCTCCAGCGGGTCGCGCGCGCCGGGGAGAACGTCTTCGCGGAGCTCATGCACACCGTGCGCGTGGCCTCGCTCGGCCAGATCACCCACGCGCTCTACGAGGTCGGCGGACGCTACCGCCGCAACCTCTAGGCCCTCCCCATGCCCCCCTACGCCGTGCCCGCCCTGCTCTCGGTGCTGGCGATGAGCCTGCTCTCGGTGCTCGGCGCCGTGGTGCTGCTGGGCGGGCCGCGGGCCCGGGCCTGGCTGCCGCTGCTCGTGGCCCTTGCGGCCGGGGCGCTGCTCGGCGACACCTTCCTGCACCTGCTCCCGCACGCCGTGGCCGAGCGGGGCGGCTTCGACGCCTCGCTGGCCTGGGGGGTGCTCGCGGGGCTGGTCGGCTTCTTCGTGATCGAGGGCCTCCTGCACTGGCACCACCACGGGGAGGACGTGCACGAGCACGGACCGGAGGGGCTGCACAGCTTCGGGTGGATGAACCTGATCGGGGACGGGCTGCACAACCTGATCGACGGGATGCTGATCGCCAGCGCCTGGATCGTGGGGCCCGAAGCGGGGCTGGCCACCACGGTCGCGGTGGCGCTGCACGAGATCCCGCAGGAGTTCGGTGACTTTGGCGTCCTGCTCCACGCCGGCTTCTCCCCCCGCCGCGCCATCCTGCTCAACCTGGGCGTGGCGTGCCTCTCGGTGCTGGGCTGCCTGGGCGTGCTGCTGGTGCACGACGCCGTCGGGCTCGAGCGCCACCTGGTGCCCCTGGCCGCGGGCGGCTTCCTCTACATCGCCTGCGCGGACCTGGTGCCGGAGATGCGGGCCCGGGCGCGGGGCGCGGCGCTGCTGCCGATCGTCCTGGCCCTCCTGTTGGGCGTCGGGCTGATGGCCGGCGTGCACGAAGTGGTGCACTCGGCCGCGGCGCACGAACACGGGACCGGCCCCGACCAGGATCACGACCACGACCACGACCATGGCCCTGACCGCGGCCCCGAGCCCGGTTCGGACCCCGCGCGCGGGACGCCATCGGGGCCCGGACCCGGGGGGGATCGGTAGGGGGGGCGGAAGGGAGGCGCATGGCGGCGCGACTTGGCGGGTTTGGCTGCGGGCGCCGGGCGGCGGGGGGCGGGGGCCCCGGCGTCCAGCCCTTCGTCCTGCCGGGCACGGAGCCGCGCTACGCGCCCGACCGCCGCGTGGACGTCGAGCACCTCAAGCTCGAGATCGACGTGGACCCGCGCGTCCCGCGCGTGGCGGGGCGCGTGACGCACCGGTTGCGCGGGCTCCTGGGCGCCACCCGGCGCGTCGGGCTCCACGCCGGCGAGATGCGCATCGGCGCGGTGCGCGACGGGGCCGGGCGGGCGCTCTCCTTCGTGCACGCGGGCGAGGACCTTTCCCTCGACCTGGCCGAGCCCCTGGCCGCGGGGCAGACGGTCGAGGTCGAGATCGACTACGCGGCCGAGCCCCGGCGCGGGCTGTACTTCGTGGCGCCCGACGCGGCCCACCCGCACAAGCGCCCCGAGGCCTGGACCCAGGGCCAGGACGAGGACAGCCGCTACTGGTTCCCGTGCTTTGACCACCCGAGCGAGAAGGCGACCAGCGAGGTGGTGGTGCAGGTCCCCGACGGCTACGTCGCCGTGAGCAACGGCGTCCTGGTCGGGCGCGCCCCCGGGACCTCGGGCCACACGGTGTGGCACTGGCGGCTCGACCACCCGCACAGCGCCTACCTCGTGATGCTCGCCGTCGGCGAATACGAGACGGTGGACCTCGGGCGCACGCCCGTCCCCCTGGACGCCTACGTGCCGCCGGGCCTCGGCGACCGCGCCCGGCGGGCCCTGGGCCGCACGGGCCGGATGATGGAGCTCTTCGCCCGGCGCTTTGGCGTCGCCTACCCGTACGAGCGCTACGCCCAGGTGGTGGTACAGGACTTCATCTTCGGCGGGATGGAGAACACGAGCGCGACGACGCTGCTCGACCTCGTGCTCTACGACGACCGCGCGGCGCTGGACTTCGACCTGGACGCCCTGGTGGCCCACGAACTCGCCCACCAGTGGTGGGGGGA
>JAPKHB010000166.1 GCA_026647295.1 Planctomycetota bacterium
GCCAGTCGTAGCCGAGCGCGGTGTAGGCGCCGAAGGTGCGAATGCCGTAGCCCGAGTCGTGCCGCACGACGTCGGCGCCGCCCTTGCCGTCGCCCACGACGAAGCGGTCGTCGAGCATCGCCGACAGGTAGGCGACGGCGCTCCGGCCGTACCTCGCGTCGCCGGTGGCGTGCCAGCCGGGGCCGTAGAGGGAGGAGGGCGGGCGCAATTCGCCGGGCTTGTCGTGGAGCAGGTAGCCGAGCGCCCCGGGCACGCCCAGCGCGAGCAGCGAGCCCGCCGCGAGCGCGTCGACGCTGTAGTACTCGGTGCTCGCCCACTCGGCCGCGGGGATGTCGGTGGCGCTCGTGCCCGGCCACTCCCACTGGTCGCGGGCGCGAAAGTCGTCCCCGAGCGTGGCCAGGTGCCAGGCGAGGTCCACCGCCCCGGCCGCCGCGCCCAGGTCGCCCAGGGCGATGGCCGCCGCCGCCCGCACCCAACCGTCCGGGGCCTTGAGGGCGCGCCCGAGCAGCCCGCAGGCGCCCGGGTCGCGGCGCACGCCCATCAGGAGGGCCGCGCGCGCCGCACGGCCCATGCGGCCCGGCGGTCCGCCCTCGAGCGCGGACTCCACCTCGTGGCGTAGGAGGGCCGCCGCGGCGGGTCCGGCGGCCGCCAGCGCGGACAGGCCCGCGAAGGCCGCGGCGGCGTCGGGCCCGACGGCCTGGTCCAGGGCGCGCGCCGCCGGGCGCGTGGCCTCCAGCACCTCGGCGAGCGCCGCGGGCTCCAGGTCCAGCGCGGCCGCGCCCGACGGCGTCGGCACGCGCCCGACCTCGCGTTCGAGCACGGCGCGGACGAAGGCCTGCCCGCGCGCGGCGCACAGCGGCGCGACCCAGGCCGGATCCCGCGCGCCCAGGTGCCAGGCGAGCGCGAGGGCCGCGGGCTCGGCGCGCGCGGCGGCCTGCGTGCGCAGGCGGGCGGCCAGGGCCGGGGCGGGGACGCCGGCGTCCGTGCCGCGCAGGGCGAGCCATCCGGCCACCTCCGCGTCGTACGGGAGCAGCGCCAGGGCCGCCGTGAGGGCGGCGTCGGGATCGGGCCGCCCCCGCGCTTCGAGCACGCGCCGGGCCGCCGCGAGGCGTTCGGAGGGCGCGGCCGCCGGGCGCGACACCAGCCCGAGGTCGCGCGCGAGGTCCCCCTCCTCGGCCCCAGCCGGTCCGGTCCCGCCCACGAGGCCGAGCACGAGCAGCGCGAGCGGCACGCGCGCCCGCGCGCGGCGGCCGGGGGCCGGGGGGCGTGACGCCGGCGAACCTCCAACCGGCACCCGGGCGTAACGCCCCGAAGCGCTAGGGTCACGCCTTCGGCTCACGCGGCTCCTCTCCGGGGTCTGGCGGGAAGGTCTCAAGCACGCGCCGTGCCGCCTCGCCGGGCTCGTCCAGGCGGCCCTCGAGTTGTTCGTCGGCCACCCAGGCCAGGATGCGCCCGAGCCGGGGCCCGGGTCGATAGCCCAGGGCGAGCAGGTCGCGCCCCTGGAGCAACGGCGGGGGCAGGACGGGCCGGTTGGCGTAGCGCTCGAGTTCACCGTGCAGGAACTCGAGCACCTCCGTGGCCCCGTGGCTCGCGCCGCAGTCGGCCGCGTGCAGCGCCAGGTGCAGCGGGAAGTCGGCCTGGCCCAGGAAGCGGCGCAACGTGTTGGCGCGCATGCGCGGCGCCGACGCGATCCGGATGTGCTCGGCCACCAGCGCGCGCACCCGCTCGCGGGTGCGCCGCGAGGTGCGCAGGCGCTCGAGCACGCCCTCGGCCATCTCCGCGCCCAACTTGTCGTGCCCGAAGAATCGGATGCGCCCGCCCGGCTCGCGCACGTAGGTGGGCGGCTTGGCGACGTCGTGCAGGAGCGCCGCCCAATGCAGGTCGGCCGCGGCGTCGGCGTCGGTCCCCGGCGGCACCGCGAGGCCGTCGAGCACGAGGCACGTGTGGACGAACACGTCCCCTTCCGGGTGGTAGCGCGGCGGCTGGGGCACGCCGCAGAGCGCCTCGACCTCGGGCAGCACGACCGCGAGGAGTCCCGTCTCGCGCAGCAGCCGAAGCCCCCGCCCCCGGGCGTGGCAAAGGAGCTTGAGCAACTCGTCGCGGATCCGCTCGGCCGAGATCTCTCGCAGCAGCGGCGCGAGGTCGCCCATGGCCGCGCGCGTGCGGGGCTCCAGGGCGAAGCCGAGTTGCGCCGCCTGGCGGGCCGCGCGCAGGATGCGCAGGTGGTCCTCGCGAAAGCGCGCCTCGGGGTCGCCGATCGCGCGCACCAGGCGTGCGCGCAGGTCCTCGAGGCCGCCCACGTGGTCGTGAACGACCCCGGTCTCCGGGTCCATGAACAGGCCGTTGACGGTGAAGTCCCGGCGGCGGGCGTCCCGCGGCGGGTCGCTGAAGCGCACCGCCTCGGGCCGACGCCCGTCCACGTACAGGCCGTCGTCGCGGAAGGTGGCCACCTCCACCTGCCCGGGCGCGCCGCCCGCCTCGGCGGGGACGACCGGAACCACCAGCACCCCGAAGCGGGCGCCGACGGTCACGGCGCGCGCGAAGAGGGCCGCGCCCACCTCGGGCGGTGCCGAGGTGGCCACGTCGTAGTCGGCCGGGTCGCGCCCCAGCAACTCGTCGCGCACGGCGCCGCCGCACAGGAGGGCCTCGTGGCCCGCCGCGCGCAGCCGGCGCGCCACGCCGACGGCCTGGGCCCGGCGCTGCCGGGCGGCGGGGGAGAGCGCGCGCATGTCGCCGCGAGTCTACGAGGGCCGGCCGGCCGGCGGACGGGCGAGCGCCGCCTCGAGGCGTACGAGCGCCTCGCGGTCGCCCGCCGCGGCCCCGGCCCCCGGCCCGTAGCGCTCGGCCGCGGCGCTCGCGGTGAGGCGGGCGAAGGGTCCTGCGGCGCCCGGCAGGCGCGTGCCGACCTCGGCGGCGAACTCGCCGAGCGTCTGGCTGCGGCCCCGCACGAGGCCGCGCCGGGCGAGGAGGCGCAGCGCGCGCCCGTAGGGGCCGCGGGGGGGCGGGCCCCCGGCCGGGGCCACGCGGCGTCGCGTGGCGCGCCGGCCGCGCACCCCCGCCACGAACAGGCCCAGGAGGACCGGGCCCCACCAGCCCACGTAGCCGCCCCGGGGTCCGTAGGCGAACTCCTGCGCCCCCCGCGCGCCCCCGCCCAGCCACGCGCCGGCCCGCGCCATGAGACGCCGCCATTGGCCCGCGTCGTGGTCGAGCAGCGAGAACGGATCCTCGGGGCCGGGCCGCGCGCGGCCCCCTTCGCCCGTGAGGGTGTCCGCGTCGATCGCCCGGCGGTCGGGCGGCGTCGGGTTGAGCGGGACCCAACCCACGCCGTCCAGGAACATCTCGGTCCAGGCGTGGTAGTGCGAGCCGCGCAGGAGGAGCAGGGCGTGCTGCTCCTGGAGGTCGCCGCCCCAGAAGCCGCGCGCGTAGCGCGTGGGATGGCCGAGCGCCCGCAGCAGGAGGCACAGCGCCTGCGCGTAGCAGGCGCAGTGGCCGCGCCGGACGCGGGTCAGGAAGTCCACGACGCGGTCGCGCTCGTCGAGGTCCGGCAGCGCCAGCGTGTACACGAAGGGCGGCGCCTTGAGCCAGGCTTCGAGCCGGCGCGCCCGGCGCCAGGGGTCCGTCTCGGCCCCGACGACCTGCTCGGCCAGGCGACGGAGCACGGCGCGGCTGCGCGCGGGCACCTGCAAGTAGGTCGGCCCGAGCGGGCATACGGCCGTGTCGCTGCGGCGGCCCTCGAGCCGCGCGTCCTGGGTGGGCAAGGGGAGGCACTCGGCCACGACCACGTCGCCGGCCTCGAACGTGCCGTCGACCTCAAGGGTCTCGTTGCCCGTGCGCTCCACCCGCAGCCCCTCGAGCACGCGCCCCGCGCGCCGCACGCACAGGCGCAGCACCTCGGGCAGGAGGTACAGGCGCCGGTGGCCGCCGCGCAGCACCGTGATCTCGAGCCGGCGCAGCGCGGCGCCCGCGGGCACCGGGGCCAGCGGCACCCACCCGTCGGTGCGGCCGTCGTGCGCGTCCAGGTAGCGGCGCGGCGCGCGCCCGTGGCTCACCGTGTCGTTGAGCGCGCCGTTGGGGTGGAAGTAGTCGTGCACGTTGTCGCGCAGGTACAGCGGTGGCGGGCCGCCCGCGCGGTCGGGCTCGCGCACCTCGAACCACGGCGTGAGGTCGCGCTGGACCTCCGCCACCGCGCCGAACGCCACGCCCGTGACCGGGCCGCCCGGCCCCGTGCGCAGCACGGTGGGCTCGGCGCCGGCCTCGACCTCGTCCGCGTCGGCCGCCGCACCGGGGAGGGCCGCCGGCCGGGCCAGGGGGTCGGGGCGGCCGCGCGGGGCGAGGCGGGGCACCAGGAGGTAGGCCCCCAGGCCGAGCGGGAAGCCCAGGAGCAGCACCCCCAGGAGGGGCGTGAACCAGGCGCGGGCCGGGGTCGGGGCCGAGGCCCGGCCGCCCAGCCGTTCGCCGGCCAGGAGGGCCAGCGCCAGCGCCGCGACGTACCCCGTGCCGAGCAGTGCGTCCGCCGGCCCCCGGGCGAGGATCCCGGCTCCGGCCACGTGCAGCGCCGAGAGGAGCAGGCCCACGAAGCCGGCCCCGGGCCCCCGGGCCGCCAGGTGCAGCAGCGTCTGCACGGCGCACGCGCCCTCGAGGATCCCGCGCAACGCGAGCGGGCCGCCCGCGGCCAGGCGCTGGGAGAGCAGCGCGAGGAGCAGCGCCAGCAGCACCGTCGCGGCCGGCCGCACCAGTCGCGGCGTGAGCACGCCCCGGTCCTCCGAGCCCAGCAGGAGGCGCAGCCCGAGGGCCACCAGCCAGGCGTGGACGAAGGGGGCCGGCAGGAGGTCGGCCCGCGCCGCCATCCAGAGGGCGAGCCCCTCGGCGGGCGCAGCCGCCAGCACGCGCAGCACGTGGCGTCGGCGCGGGCTCACGAAAGGCCCCTCACGTAGCGGCGGATGCCGGGCTGGTCGGCGCGCAGCACCGTCACGACGGCACCGGCAACCCGCAGGGCGCGCGCCACGCGCGGCTCGGGCCCGGTGGCCACCCACAGCACCGCGGGCGGGCGCGGTCCGCCCAGACGGGCGCGGGCGGCCCGCAGCGGTTGGCGCCCCCGCCGGGGCCGGACCAGGGCCAGCCGGGCGAGCGGCGCAGCGGGCGGCGGCGGCGCGCGGCCCACCGGCCGGTCCTGTCCGTCACCCAGCACGAGGTGGGCGGGCAGCCCGAGCCCGCGGCACTCGCGCAGCACCGTCGCCGCCACGCTCACGGCCCGCTCGAAGGCGGCGGGCGGCCCGCGGCCCGGGCCCAGCACGACGAGGAGTTCGCGCCCGGGCTCGGCGCGCCACTGGGTGCGCACCAGGACGCCGCGTCGGGCGCTGCTCTTCCAGTGCAGGCGGCGCGGGTCGTCCCCGGGCCGGAACTCCTGCACCCCGTACAACTCCTCGGCCCCCCGGGTGTGCGCCGCGGCGCGCGCGCGGTGCCGGGGTCCGCGCAGGTGCTCGCGCAGCCGCAGCGTCGCGCGGCCCTCGCGCGGCAACACCAGCGTCTCGTCCGGCAGCGGCACCTGGACGCGGGCCTCGAAGAGCCCGAAGGGGTAGCGGCTCGCCACCTCGACCGCGCCCAGGCGGTGGCGGCCGCGGCGCGGGAACGTGACCGCAAGCGCCGCCCCGACCGAGCCGCCTCCCGGTACGGGGCCGAGTTCGAGGTCCGCGGGCGCGGGCCGCAGGCCGCGCGGCTCGCATTCGGAGAGCCGGAGTCCCACCGCTGGCGGGCCGCGGCCCCGGGCGACCTGGTAGCCGATCGGGGTGGGCCGGCCGACCCGCGCGCGGGCCGGGAGCCGGCGGAGCACCGCGAGTCCGCGCACGTTGCGGCGCGCGAGCCCGTAGGCGACCCCGACCCCGCCGAGGCTCAAGCAGGCCAGCAGGAGGAGCAGGTTCTCCCCCAGCGACCAGACCGTGAGGGCGAACACGCCCAGGAAGAGGAGGTGCACCCCTCCCTGCGGCGTGGGCCTCACGCTCCGCCCGCGGGTGCGGCCCGAGGCAGGGGCGGGGGCGGGGGGCGGCACGCCCGGAGTATACGACCCGCAAGGGGCCGGGTTCGCCGGCCAAGGCAGGTAGGCTGCCCGCGTGCCGCCCGCGCGCCAGCCGCCCCTCCCCTCCGAACGGCTCTGGCCGTACCGGCTCGTGGTGCTCCTGTGCGCCCTGGCGGTCGCCGTGGGGCTCTGGGTGGAGCGGGACCGCGCGCGCACCCGCGTGGCGCGGGCCGACCGCGCCCTGGCCGAAGCCCTCGCGGTGCGCGCCGCCCAACGCGAGTTCCACGGCCGGACGGGCGCCTACGGCTGGCTCGCCGAATTGGTGGAGGCCGGCCTCCTGCCCGGCCGCACGCTGCGCGAGGACGCCCAGGGCCCGCACCTCGAGGCGGGGGGCTACCGCATCGAGGTGCTGCTCCCGATGCGCGGCGGCCAGGGCACGGAGCAGGTGCCGCTGGTGGGGCAGGGCGAGGGGGTGGTCGACCTGGCCCTGCGCCGGCGTCACTTCGCCGTCGTGGCCCGGCCCGGCGGGCCCGAGCCGCGCGGCTACCGCACCTTCTGCCTCGACGAGGGCGAGGCCCTGTGGGTGAGCGAAGGCGTCTCGGACGAGGAGGGCTACGCCCGCAACCCCCGGCCGGTGGTCCTGCTCTCGCGCTCGGACGGGCACGACCTGACCGGGCTGGTGTGGTCGCGCCGGCCGCTGCCGACGGCCCCGTGAGCGCCGGGGTGCGGCCGGTGGGGCGCGCCCGGGGCTACAGGTCGTCGCAGAAGCGGACGCCCTGGCCCTTGACCAGCCGGCCGATCGGCCAGGCCTCCTCGCCCCGGCCGGCCAACACGCCCAGCGCGCGCTCCAGGTGCGCGGGGGGAAGCGCGATCACCAGGCCGCAGCCCATGTTGAAGACGTGGTAGGCCTCCGCGGCGTCGATGCCACTTTGCGCGACCAGCCACTCGAAGACGGGGTTGGGGCGCCAGGCGCGCCGGTCGACCTCGGCGCCCACGCCCGGGGGCAGGACGCGGGGCAGGTTGTCCTGGAGGCCGCCGCCGGTCACGTGGGCGAGCGCGTGTATGGGGACCTGCTCGCGCAGGGCGAGCACGGGCTCCAGGTAGGCGCGGTGCGGCCGCAGGAGGGCGTCGGCCAGGGTCTCGCCCAGCCCGCCGGGGTCGCGTCCGAGCGCGCCGGGGTCGCCGTCCAGGAGACGGTTCACCAGCGAGTAGCCGTTGGTGTGCAGGCCGCTGGCGCGCAGGCCGATCAGCGCGTCCCCCACCGCCACGCCCTGCGGCCACACCCGGCGGCGTTCCACGACGCCGACGAGGAAGCCCACCAGGTCGAGTTCGCCCGGGGCGTAGACCCCCGGCATCTCGGCCGTCTCGCCGCCCAGCAGGGCCGCGCCGACGGCCTCGCAGGCTTCGGCCATCCCCTCGATCACCTCGGCGAAACGCGCGGGCTCGAGCACGCTGCTGGCGAAGTAGTCGAGGAAGAAGAGCGGGGTCGCGCCCTGGACCAGGACGTCGTTCACGCAGTGGTTCACGATGTCGTGCCCGAGGCCCCCGAGCCGCCCGGCGCGCGCGGCGACGCGCACCTTGGTGCCCACGCCGTCGTTGGTCGCGACCAGCACCGGATCCTCGAGACCCGCAAAGCGTCCCGAGAACATGCCGCCGAAGGCGCCGACCTCGCCGAGCACGCCCGGGCCCCAGGTGCGGGCCACGCGGGCGCCGATCCCCGCGAGCGTGCGGTTCTTCTTGTCGATGTCCACGCCGGCGTCGCGGTAGGAGAGCGGGCTCACGGGGGCGACCTCCGCCGGGGCCCCGACGGCCCCGCCGGATCGTAGCCGGGCGCCGCGCGCGGGCGCATCCAATCCGGCGCCCGCGCCGTCCCGCGCGAAAGCGGGCCGGCCCCGGTCCCCGTGCGGTATCGTGGCCGGGGAGGCCAGGGAGCCGCGCCGGGAGCCTGACGAAGTGACCCAGGGGGCCGCCCAGCGCACCGGCGTCGTCCTGCTCGGGGCGACCGGCTCGATCGGCCGCGCGGCCGTCGACGTGCTGCGCGCCCACGCCGACCGCTTCG
>JAPKHB010000167.1 GCA_026647295.1 Planctomycetota bacterium
GGCGGGACCAGCGAGGTCCCTCGGGCGTGCATCGAGGAGGAGGCAGGGATGCTGCCGCGAGTCACTGGATGGGGAGTACCCGCACCCGTCGGCCACGGGCGTCCAGCACAACGATCGCTCCGTCTCGCAGGGCCGCCCTGCACTGGCGCAACGCCGCGAGCAGCGTTCCGAGAAGATCCGGGCCCATCGCGTCCGCTTCGCGGACCAGTAGGACGCTCGGCGCACTCACTCCTGTCGCAGCCAGCATGACTGGGAAGTCGAGATCCTTGGTGAGGAGCACCGACCCTGTCGCCCGCGCCCACTCCAGGATCTCGGAGTCTGGCGCCGTGGCCGCGCCCACGGACGACCAGTGAACGGCGTCCACACCCGCCGCGCAGAGTGCGAGCGCCAACGACGGCGGGAAGTTCAGATCCACCACGACCCTCACTGGCTCGTCAGCGCCTCTTCAGGCGACTCGGCCAGCCAGGCGGCGAAGGCAAGCGCTTCTTCGAGGTCGCCGGCCTGAAGGTAGGGATACTCCGCGAGGATCTGCTCGCGCGAGTGCCCGGCGGCCATGAGGCGGAGGAGGGTTGAAACAGTGACCCGCAAACCACGCACGCAGGGGCGGCCGGCCATGACCGCAGGGTCGAGGGTGATGCGGGGGAAGCGCTTCATGTGACCACGATACCCTGGGGGTGGACGAAACGTACCGAGCGCGGCTCGCAATCGTCAGGTCGGCCGGCGGGCGCCCCGGGTCAAGCCGGAAGGTCGCGGTACTCCAGGGCCCGGGGCGGCGGGGGCCAGAGGAGGCGATCGGCGCGAAGGGGCGGGAGGTCCAGCCGCCGGGCCGCCCGGCGCAGGGAGGCCAGGGCCGCGTCCAGCGTCGCCGTGCCGGCCGCAAGCGCCGCGGCCTCGCGCGCGATGGCCTGGCGCTCGCCGGGCGTGAGCCGGGAGTCCAGTCCCCCGTGCATCCGCTCTAGCGCCTCCCGCCAGGCGCCCGGCGGGGGAAGCCGGCCCGCCACGCACGCGAGCCAGTCACGCCAGGCGCATGGATCCGCCGAGTGCTCCGGCGCGACCGCTCCGGCGGGAGCCGAAAGCCAAAGGCGCCGGCGGAAGGGAGCCAGCGCCGGGCGCGGGTCGCGCCCGCGGCGCGCGGCGTCCAGCAGCGCCTGGCGCGCCTCCACCCACAGCAGGAACGCCTCGCGTGCCGCCGGCGTCTGCAAGTCCTCCTCGCTGGCGAGCGGCAGGTCCGGCACGGCCGCGCGCAGCGCCGCGGCGAAGCGGCCGAAGCCCGGCGCGGCCCCGGCGTCCGGCGCCCCGACCGCGACGTCGCCGGGCCCGCAACTGGGCGAGCCGGACTTGAGCACCGCCCCGTCCACCCCGGCCGCCGCCCACTCGGCGACGCCCTGGGCGGCGGCCCGGCGGGCCTCGTGCTCCAGCAGCGCGCCGTCGTGGATGCGCCGCATCACGACCGCCCCGTCGGGCTCGCGCACGAGCGCGACCGGCGGCCGTGGGACGCCCAGCCCCATCGCCACCTCGGGGCAGAAGGGCACGAGGCGCACGAAGGGAGCCCAGCGCTCGACCAGGAAGCCCTGGCGCCGGTGGCCGCCGTCGTAGCGCACGGCCTCCCCCAGCAGGCAGGCCGAGACGCCAAGGCCCAGGGGCGGATCGGGGACCTCTTGCACCACGGCTCCGGGGGCGCCGCGCGCCGGACGCGGCGCCGGGGGAGTCTACGCGCCCGTGGGGCTAGCATCCCGGGCGCGTGGACCCCGGCCCCGTCTCCGACCCGCCCCGACGCATCGTCTGCCTCACCGAGGAGCCGACGGAGATCCTGTACGCCCTGGGCGAGGAGCGGCGCATCGTCGGGATCAGCGCCTTCACGGTGCGGCCGCCGGGCGTCCGGGAGCGCCACCCGGTCGTGAGCGGCTTCACCGGCGGGAACCTGGAGCGCATCGTCGCGCTCGCCCCGGACCTCGTGGTCGGGTTCTCCGACATCCAGGCGCGCCTGGCCTCCCAGCTCATCGAGCGGCACCTGGACGTGCTGATCTTCAACCAGCGTTCGCTGGCCCAGATCCTGGACGTGGTGCGGCTGCTGGGGCGGCTGGTGGGGCGCGCCGAACGGGCCGCGGCGTTGGTCGCGGACTACGAACGGCGCCTCGAGGCGGCGCGCGAGCGCGGACGGCGGCGGCCGCACCGGCCGCGCGTGTACTTCGAGGAGTGGCCCGATCCGCGCATCAGCGCGATCCTGTGGGTGAGCGAGTTGATCGAGGCCGCGGGCGGCCAGAACGTGTTCGCCGACCGGGCGGGCGGCCGGGGCGCGCGGGACCGCTTCGTAAGCGACGCGGAGGTGATCGAACGGGAGCCCGAGTTGATCCTGGCCTCCTGGTGCGGCAAGCCGGTGGACCCGGCTTCGATCGCCGCCCGCCCGGGCTGGGATCGCGTGCCGGCGGTGCGCGCGGGGCGCATCGTGGAGTTGGACCCGGCCGAGATCCTCCAGTCCGGACCGGCCTGCCTCACGGCCGGGCTCGCGCGCATCGAGGCGGCGTTGGACGCCGTCGCGCCCCCGGCGGGGTAGCAGGCGTTCAGGGGTAGGCGGTCCGAGACGTGCCCATCGGGGTTCTCCGAGGCTGAACGGATGCGCGAGGTAGCCTGGGGCCATGCCGCGTTGGGTGCCCTGGCTGGTGCTGGCCGCGGGGCTCGCGGCCCTGCTCTACTTCGCGGTGGGCCCGGGCGGCGACCCGCCGCCGGTCGATCCGCTCGGGCTCGAGGAGTTCGGCCGGCCGGGCGGTGGCGGCCAGCCCGGGCTGGCACCGGGCCCGGGCCGCCCCCCGGGCCCCGAGGCCGGCCCCGAGACCCGGCCGGGGGCGGACGACCCGGGCCCCCCCGAGCGCCCGGCCCGGCCCGCGCTCCTCGTCAAGGGCGTGGTGCTCGCAAGCCCGGGGCGGCGCCCGCTCCCGGGGGCCGAGGTGTGGCTCGAGGCGGCGGCGGAGTGCGGTGGCATCCCGGCGCGGCTGCGGGCGCCCGCCGACGAGGCCTTCGAGGGTCCGGCCCCCCGCACCCCCCTGGCCAGCGCCCGCGCCGACGCCGAGGGGCGCTTCGAGCTGCGCCTGGAGGCGGCGGACCCGCTGCCGGCGCTTGACGTCTACGCCCGCGCCGAGGGTCACGTGCCGGCGGTGGCGTGCCGCGTGTCGGGCGAGCGCCCCGTCGAGGTGCTCCTCGCCCCGGGCCACGTGCTCAAGGGCCGCGTGGTCGCGCCGGGGAGCCATCCCGTCGTGGGGGTGCAGGTGTACGCGGTGCCGGCGGAGGCGACGCCGCACACGCTCGCCCACGCCGCCCACGCCGTCAGCGACGAGCGCGGCGAGTTCACCCTGGGGGCCGTGGCGGCCGGCGCCGTGCAGGTCGTGGCGCACCACGAGGCCTACATGCCCTACCGCGGCCCCCCGCTGGATCCCGCCGTGGCGGCGTGGCACGAACTCGTGCTCGTGCCGGCGCTGCGGCTCACGCTGCACCTGCGCTCCGCGGACGGGCGCGCGATCGAGAACCCCGTCGTGCATTGGCGCACGCGGGGCCCCCGGCCGCAGGGCGACCTGCGGCTGCTGGTGGCCCGGCCGGTCGGCCCGGAGGGCATGGAGCACAGCGAACTCGAGTGCGCCCCGGTGAAGTTGCCCTGTGACGCGCGCGAAGCGGAGTTGGAGGTGAAGGCGGACGGTTGCGCCCCCTGGCGCCCCTCGGCCCCGCTGCGCCTGCCGGCGGAGGGCGGGCAGGAGGCGCTCGAGGCCATCCTCACGCGCGACGCCTCCCTGGCGGCGCTGCACCTCTCCTTCGAGGACGCCACGGGCGCGCCGCTGCGCTACGACCAACTCGGGGCCGTGCCGCGGATCACGCGCCTGGACGGCCTGGCGGTGCCCAGCGGCGTGCGCGTGGACGCCGAGGAGCGCCTCTCGCTGCGCGACCTCCCGGCCGGGCCCTGGCGCGTGCGCGTACACGCCCCGGGCCACGCGCCGGCGGCGGCCGAGGTGGAACTGGCCCCGGGCGAGGAACGCGAGGAGCGGCTCGCGCTCGGCGAACCGGCCCGGCTCAAGGTCCGCTTCCGCCTGGGCTTTGCGAGCGAGACGCCCGTCCGGGTCTGGTTCGTCGTGCTCCAGGACGGCCAGCCCGTGCCCCTGTTCCCCGCCGACGGCCGCCGCGACGACGACACGGCCGAGGGCGGTGCGGTGGAGACGGGCGACGCCTCCGGCGGGGAGGGTCGCCTGTTCACGGGCCTTGGGGCCGGCGCCTACGCCATCGAGGTCCGCACCGAGGGGCTGCGGCCGGTGCGGCGCGAGGTGGTGCTGCGCCCGGGCGAGACGGTCGAGGTCGAGGTCGAGGTCGAGCGCTCGTAGCGGGCGCTGCTCCGCCCGGCTCCGGGCCGGGGCGGGGCGTCAGGCGCGCGGCCCCCGCCACGCGGAGGCCAGCAGCGCGAGCAGCACCCAGGCGCCCATCAACCAGGGGAACAGGTTCCCAGTGCGCGCGTAGAGCGTGGGCGGGTGCGCCGCCAGGGGGACGTCGTGGACCAACACGCCCTCCTCGCCCACGCCGAGGCGCTTGACCACCTCGCCGGTCGCGTCCACGAAGGCGCTCACGCCGGTGTTGGTGGCCCGCACCATGGGCGCGCGGTGCTCCACGCAGCGGAAGCGCGAGAAGTTCAGGTGCTGGTAGGGCTCCCAGCTCGTGAACCAGGAGTCGTTGGTGAGGTTGGCCAGGAGGTCCGGCCGCGCTCCCGCACACAGCGCGCGCACGTGCTCGGGCAGGATGGCCTCGTAGCAGATGAACGGCGCGATCGTGAGGCCGTCCAGGCGCAGCAGGGGCTGGGGCAGGGTGCCCGCGCGCATCGTGAAGCCCTGCGGCAGGAGGTCGTGGGACAGCCCGATGGGCATGGTCTCCCCGAACGGGATGAGGTGCACCTTGCGGTACACCGACCAGGGCGCGTTGCGGTCGCCGCGGGCGCGCAGGGCCGCCACGTTGTAGCGCTCGTCCACGAGTTCCCCGGTGAGGCGGCGCTGGCGGGTCGGAATGGACTCGTAGGCGCCGATCAGGAAGGCGTGGTCGGCGCCGAGGTCGCGGATCACCTCGTGGCCCCGGTGCGCCAGCGCGCCCAGCGTGCGGCCGGGCTCGGGGCGGGGCAGGAGGAAGGGGATGCCGGAGGCGACGGCCGTCTCGGGCCAGACGATCAACTCGGCCCCGGCCTCCGCGGCCCGGCGGCTGCCCGCGGCGTAGCGCTCGACGCTCACGAGGGTCGCGCGCGCGCGGGCGTTCTCCTCCGCGCGCTTGTCGAAGGCCCCGACGTCCGCCTGGACGATCGCGACGCGCAGGTGGCGCGGCGCGCGGGCGTCGGCGTCGCGCACCTCCTCGAAGCGCCACCACCCCAGGAGGAACAGCGCCAGGCCGACCCCCAGCGCCGCGAGCCCGGCGCCCGGGCGCGCCGCGGGATCGCGGCGGGCCCACACCCACGCCTCGCGCAAGGGAACGATCAGCGCCAACAGCGCAAAGCTCACGAGCGGCACGCCACCCCATTCGGCGAGTTGGCGCAGGGGCGGGACGTCCACCGCGCCGTGGCCGACGAGCCAGGGGAAGAACCGCAGGGGGAGGCTCTCGACGAACACGATCGTCGCGGCCACCACGAGCGGGTGGGGCCGGCGTCCGTGGCGCCGCAGCGCCCGGTGCACCAGCACGAAGAGCAGGCCGTGCACCGTGCCGGCCACGCCGAAGAGCGCCGCGGCCAGCCACGCCACCGACGCCGGCAGGCCGCCGAAGCGCTGGACCGTCTCGGCCATCCAGTGGTAGCCCGCCCCCACCGCGAGCGCCCCGAGGATCACCGTCCACAGCAGCGCCTCGCGCAGGCGCCCGCTGCCCTCCACGAGCGCGAGGTAGCACAGCAGCCCCGGCACCGTGGCCCAGGCGACGGGCTCGGGCAGGAAGGCCCCGACCCAGAGCAGCATCCCCGGCAGCAGCAGGAGGCGCCCGGCCGGGCCGAGCGGCCGCGGCGCGACCGGCGCGGGCCCCGCCGTGGGGGGCGACGGCGCGCGGCGCGCGTCCGGGCTCACGCGCCGTACTTCCCGAGCTTGCCCGCGTTGGCCAGCGCGAGGCGCAGCAGCGCCGGAGCCGGCAACGCCGGGCCCAGGCGCCCGCGGTGGCAGTGGACCTCGTCGAACGTGGCCATGCCGTCGGGTTCGCACCAGGGGCCGTGCAGCAGCACCGGGACGGGATGCCAGGAGTGCCCCGCCAGCGGGCCGGGCGTGGAGTGGTCCCCGGTGATCACGATCACGTCGGGCCCGAGCGCGCGCAGGCGCGGGACCTGGGCGTCGAACTCCTCGATCACCCCCGCCTTGCGCTCCTCGTCGCCGTCCTCGCCGGCGCTGTCCGTGCCCTTCACGTGCAGGAAGAAGAAGTCGTACCCCGCGTCCCAGACGCGCTCCAGCGCGTCCACCTCGGCGGCGACGTCGGCGCCGGGCCCGGGCTCGTCCAGCACGTGCATGCCCAGGAGACGGGCCACCCCCCGGTAGGCGGGGTAGGGCGCGATGGCCACCGGGTTGAGGCGCGCGAGTTCGGCCAGCGTGGGCAGCGAGGGCCGGGAGCCAAAGCCCCGCAGGAGCACGCCGTTGGCCCGCTCCTCGCCCGCCAGGAGTGCGCGCGCCTGCTCCACGAAGCGGTCGGCCAGCCGCGCCGTGCGCGCGCTGAAGGCGTCGGTCGCCCGGGCCGCCAGCGGCGCGACGCCCACCTGCTGGGGATCGGTGTCGGCGACCGCGGCCCCGAGCCCGTCGCCGCGCAGCACGAGCGCGAAGCGGTGCTGCAGCCCCGGAAGGACCTCCACGCGGACGCCTTCGATCTCCGGGATCGCGGCGGCCAGGCGCGCCGTGAGCGCCCGGGACCGGGGCGTGGGCAGGCGCCCGGCCCGGCGGTCGACCAGCAGGCCCTGCGCATCCAGCGTGCAGTAGTTGCCCCGCACCGCGACGTCTCCCGGGCCGACCGTCGCGCCGACGCCCAAGGCCTCGAGCAGGCCCCGGCCGACGGGCACCCCCACGGGGTCGTAGCCGAACAGGGCCAGGTGCCCGGGTCCGCTGCCGGGCGTGATGCCCTCGGCGACGGGTACCTGCCGGCCCAGCGCCGAGTCACGGGCGAGCGCGTCCAGGTGGGGATGGCGCGCCCGCTCCAGCGCCGTGGGCTCCGCGCCGATCACCCCGCCCAATCCGTCGAGCACCACGTAGAGGATGCGGGAGGGGGTACGGCGGGCGAGCGGAGGGAGCAGGGCGAAGTTGGAGCGCGGATCCATGCCGCGGAGGGTAGCCGCGGGTCCGGGTCGGCTCCAATCCGCCCGGCGCGCGCCCCGCGCGGGCGGCCGGCGGCCCGCCGCGGCCCCGGGATACGGGTAATCTTTCGGGGAGACAGTGGTTTTTTCTCGGGAGAGTTGTTGGATTACCTGGAGTCGGTGTCCGCGGGATACCTTATTAAGGTGAAGTTGAAGAATCTGATGGGGTTGCTCGAAGGGCAGAAATGGGAGGCAGTGGAAGGAAATGCGGGGTGGGAGCAGGCGGATTTTATGTATCAATGCGCTGTATGGAATCGTGCAAGACGATTTGTGGCAGTAAGGAAGTTGATCAAGATCGAGCGGGGGTTGTTTTCTATACCGGTGTATGAGTATTTCTGTTACGTTACGACAGAACGGTTAAGTCCGATGGAAGCGCATCGGTCGTATGGAAAGAGGGCGACTTGTGAGACGTGGATAGAAGAGTGCAAGGGTCAGATGAATGCGGGACATTTACGCACCGGTGAGTTTTTAGCCAATGCAGCATTATTTCAGTGTGCGGTGTTGGCGTATAATCTCTTGAAGTGGATGTCTCTGCTCACAGGTGGAACGGTGCAACAGTGGGAAGTAAAAACGATGAGACTGTGGTTGATTCGTGTTGCAGGGAAATTGACAACTGCGTGACCCGGTCCAGGGCGTCGTAGGACCAGGTGCTTGCATTCTGCCCGTCATCGACGTGGGCGATGAGGC
>JAPKHB010000168.1 GCA_026647295.1 Planctomycetota bacterium
TCGCCGGAGGTTCAGCCGCGTGGCGCTGAGCCTCGCGAAGGGACTCGCGAAAACGGAGCTAGGCGCGGTCATCACCGCGGCCGAGCTCCACCCGGACGCGCCCGTGCGATGTGTGAACTGGTGGAAGCGCCGGGGCGGGCCGTGGGAGCCAGAGGGCGGGCCCGTGCGGTCGCCGTACATCCCGGTGCTGGCGACGGCCGAGCACCAAGTACAGGACCTCGGGTTCGGCGTGCTGCTCGACATGCTCGGGGCCAGCCGCTATGCCCGGGAGTTGGACATCGGCCTCGAGCGCATCATGCGGCGGAACGGCGACGGCAAGGGCGTCCAGCCGATGAGCAGCGCCCCGAACTCCAAGGACGGCGCCCTGACCACCTTCCAGTGGTTCGACGAGACCCACCGGCTCTACCTGCCGAACCAGTTGAGGGCCCATCAGACGATGCTCGCGAACATGCCGAAGCGCCCCCTGGCCGACCCGTGGGCGCTCGAAACCACGACTGCCTTCGCCACCGGGCAGGGCTCGATCGCCGAGCGGACGATGGCGTACGCACGTCAGATTGCGGAGCAGAAGGTGAGGGACCAGCACCTCTTCTTCTTCCACCGCCAGGCCAGCCCCCAACACGACCTCAGGACCGTGGCCGGGCGGCGTGCGGCCGTGGTTGAGGCGCGCGGGCCGGAAGCGGCCGCCTGGTCGGATATCCCGGGGATCTGCGCACAGTGGGATGACCCGACGCGCGACCCGCGCTACCTCGCGCGGGTGTGGCTGAACCAGCCGAACGCGGCGGCCGGGCGTGCGTTCGATGCGGAGCAGTTCGCAGGTCTCGCCCGGGCGGAGAAGATCCCGGACGGCGCCCTGGTGACGCTCGGGTTCGACGGCTCGCGGACCAGTGATGCGACCGGCATCATCATCACCGAGGTGGTGACGGGTCTGCAGGAGGTAGTCGGCATCTGGGAGAACCCCGGCCGCGACGACTGGGAGGTTCCTGATAGCGACGTCGACGCGGCGATGGCCGCGGTGTTCGCCCGCTGGGACGTCTGGCGGGCCTACTGCGACCCCTACTGGTGGGAGTCCTATGTGGCGAAATGGGCCGGCGATTTCGGCGAGAAACGGGTGGTGTCCTTCGCGACTAACAGCATCCGGCGGATCGCCCCGGCCCTGCGCGCCTACGCGGCCGCGATTGCGTCGGGCGAGCTGACCCACACCGGCCACCCGAGCTACCTGGCTCACGTGGGGAACGCCTGCCGGCGGGAGACGCAACTGCTCGACCCGGAGGGGCGGCCGGTGTGGACAATCGCGAAAGAGCGTGAGGACTCGCCGTTCAAAATCGACCTGGCGATGGCCGGGTGCCTGAGCTGGCAGGCGCGGCTCGACGCGGTGGCGGCGGGAGCGAAGCCGCAGTCGAAGCGCCCGCCCTCCGTGATCTTCGCCGACTAATCCGCCACGAGCGGCGTGAGCCCATGCTGGGCGCAGATGTGGACGCGGGAGCGCATACTGACCGTCGCTGAGCTGTGTGGTTTTGCGGCCGTTGTCGCGGCGGGGGCGCTGACGGCGTACGCGATTGCTGGAGTGCTGCCGGGCGTCGCGGCGGGTCTCCTCGGCGGTGGCGGGGCGACGGTCTACCTCGCGAACGCGTACGCCCTGCCGGCCGCTCCGCTCCCACCGGAGGAGCCACCCAATGCCCAGCATTAGGCGCATCCTCGACGCCCGCGCCAATCCGGGGCAGGCCGGCGGGCCGGCCGCGAACCCCGCGTTCGTGCAGACCGAGGGAGGGATAACCTGGCTGAGCAGCCCGAGCGTGACCGGGATGCCCGTCGTAACCGACGATTCGGCGCTGACCCTCTCGGCGGTGTACCGGGCGACGGTCCTCGTGGCCTCGACGATCGCCTCCTTCCCCCGTCGGGTGATCGATATCCCGACGGGGGAGGCGAAGTACGACGAGCGCGAGCGGTTCATGTGGTCGCGCCCGAACCCCGAGGTCTCCGGGATGGAATTCTGGGAGACCGTGATCGGGCATGAATTCCTGAACGGCAATGCCTTCATCTACGTGGAGCGGGATGGCCTCATGATGCCCCGTGAGCTGTGGCCGATCATGCCGCACCGCGTGCGCATCTACCGCGACAAGGCATCGCGGCGAAAAGTGTATTGCCTCGACGGCGACGTTGAGATCCCCTTCGGCGACGTCAACTACGGCGGCGAAATCTGCCACGTCAAGGGGTTCGGGAGGGACGGCCTGCGCGGGCTGAGCCTGGTGAGGCTCATGGCCAACGCCCTCTCCCTGGCCGTGGCCGCCGAGGAGTTCGCGAGCCGCACGTTCGTGAACGGCGCCCACCCCACGGGCACGCTGGAGACCGACCAGGAGATCGAGGAGGAGTACGGGAAGAAGCTGTTGGCCTCATGGGATCGGAACAACGCCAGCCTGCGGAACGCCCAGAAGACGGCCATCCTGGACAAGGGCCTCAGGTGGAAACAGATGCAGGTGAACGCCGGCGACGCCGCGCTCATCGACTCGCGGAAGTTCCAGGTCCTCGACATTGCGCGGTTCACCGGCATCCCGGCCTACATGCTCGATCCCGAGAAAACGTCGAGCTGGGGGACGGGCGTCGCCGAGCAGAACCGCGGGTTCGTGACGTACACCCTGACCCCGCACAAGACCCGGTTCGAGCAGACGGTTAGCGACGAGCTCGTCATGAACCAGTTCCGGCGGTTCGAGTTCGACGACAGCGGCCTCCTGCGCGGGCTCATGAAGGACCAGGTTGAGAGCGTGGGCGCCCTGGTGAGGGCCGGGTTCGAACCCGCGGCCGCGCTCAAGGCGGTAGGACTGCCGCCGATCGCCCACACGGGCACCGTCCCCGTGACTGTTCAGCCGCCGAAAAACGAGTAGGAATCCGCTAGGTCCGGGTGCCGCGCACGCTGTTGGCGTGAAACTGACATCGACCCTGGTGGCCGAGCTGGATCGCCGCGGGCGGCGGTTCGACTCCGAGATCGAGGTGAGAGCCGTGAACGCGGACGGGTCGATCCCGTTCCGGGGTCACGCCTCGCTGTTCAACAAACGGTACTCCGTGTACGGCATGTGGCTGGAGGAATTCGCCCCCGGCGCGTTCGAGAAAACCATTCGCGAGAGCGATGTGAGAGCGCTGATCAACCACGACCCGAACATGGTGCTCGCGCGGTCGAAGGCCGGGACCCTCCGGCTCGCGGAGGACGCGAAGGGTTTGCTGGTGGAGGCGGACATGGCGCCGACCACCTACTCCCAGGACCTCGCCGTCTCGATGCAGCGGGGCGACGTTAACCAGATGAGCCACGCGTTCCGCTCCGTGGTCGAGAAATGGGACGAGTCGGCGAAGATTCCCGTGCGAACGATCATCGAGGCGCAGCTCTTCGACGTGTCGGTAGTGACCTACCCGATGTTGGAGAGCACCGACGCGGCGCTGCGATCGGTCCAGTTCGACGTGATGCTGCGGACCCTCGGCCTCGACGAGATGGAGGCCGAGGAGCGGGGCGCGCTGTTGATGCAGGTGACCGCCGGCGAGATTGAACCGGCGTTCCGACCGGTGTTGCTGCGGGCGCAGGAGCGGATCGCGGCACTCACCCCCACGGCCGGCGATGAGCCACCGGAGCCCACCCAGACGACGGGGCCGGCGATGAGCCACTCCGCGGATCGAGACACCCGTCAGCGCAGGCTGCGGCTCCAGGCGAGCCGCTGGGCCCTGCCGCTGTAGCGAACACAGGAGGCTGCTGTGGACCTGAAGCAGATGATCGAGGAACGCGCGAACATGTGGGAGCGCATGAAGGGCCTCAACGATGGCGCCGAGGCCCGCGAGAGCGGGGCGCTCGAAGGCAGCGAGGTCGAGGAATACGAGAAACTCGAGGCGCGCCTGGACCAGCTCTCGGCAGAGATCGAGCGGCGGACGCGGTTCGATGGCCGCGCGAAGCACTTCGAGGGCGGCGCGCCGGGGCCGGTGGTTGAGCCGGTCCGGCCCGGCGCGCAGCGCACGGAGGAGGAGGAGGCCGAGCTGCGGGCGTTTCGCTCGTTCCTCAAGGGCGGACCGGCGCCGGCCGAGCTGCGCTCGCTGCAGGCGGACAGTGACGTGGAGGGAGGCTACCTCCTCGCCCCGCAGACGGTGGCAACGCTGCTGCTGGCGGGCGTGGACAATGAGACATTCATGCGCCAGCCGGGATTCGCGACGATCGAGCGCATCACCGAGGCCGCGGGCCTGGGTGTGGTGTCGCTAGACACCGATTTCGCCGCCGCCGACTGGACGCAGGAGCTGACCCAGACCACCGTCGACGAGGCCCTACGGCTCGGCAAGCGCGAGCTGAAGACCAGCCCGCTGACGAAGGAGACCAAGCTCTCCCGCACCCTCGTGCGGCGTACGGCGGGCGGCGCCGAGACGCTCGTCATGAGCCGGCTGGCGTACCAGTTTGGCGTGACGATGGAGAACGCCTACCTGAACGGGTCCGGCGCCGGGCAGCCCCTCGGCTGTTTCACCGCCTCGGCCCAGGGCATCTCGACCGCCCGCGACGTGAGCACCGACAACACCGCCACCGCCATCACCGCTGACGGCCTTATCGAGGCGAAGCACACCCTGAAGGGCCAGTACTGGCCCCGCGCGCGCTGGATCTTCCACCGGGATGCCGTCAAGAAAATCCGCAAGCTCAAGGATGGCGACGGCCAGTACCTCTGGGCGGCCGGTCTCTCGGGAGGGATCCCGGACCGCATCCTGGAGACCCCGTACGTGATGAGCGAATACGCGCCCAACACGTTCACGACCGGCCTCTACGTCGGCATCATTGGGGATTTCTCGTTCTACTGGATCGTCGACGCGCTGCAGCTCGAGATCCAGGTGCTGAACGAGCTCTACGCCCGCACGAACCAGTTCGGCTACATCGGCCGCCTTGAGACGGACGGCATGCCCGTCCTCGAAGAGGCATTCGTCCGGGTGAAACTGGCCTAACCCTCCAGTCGTCCGCCGCCCGGGGCGGGAGTTTCAACCCTCCCGCCCCCCACCCCCCAAAACGGGGACCCACGGAAAGGGAGAGACACCGTGAACCTGAGCAGGAAGATTTCCACCCAGATCGCCCACGCACCCGTCGCTGCCGGATCGAGCGACGTCACCGATTGCAACGTCGTCGACATGCAGGGGTACGACGGCTGCCGCTTCATCGTCGGTTTCGGCGCGATCACAGCCAACGCCGTGACGAGCATCAAGGTCCAGCAGGCGGCCGTGAAGGCCAGTGACACCGCCCTGACGAGCGGCGCCGACCTCGAGGGGACGTCGATCACCGTTGCCGACGACGGTGACAACAAGATCTACATCATCGACATCTTCAAGCCGCGGGAGCGGTATCTGCAGCTGCGCATCCTGCGCGCGACGCAGAACGCTGTGGTTGACTTCGCGATCGCCGAGCGCTACGGGGCGCGGAAGCTCCCGGTGACCGCGCATGCCGACGTTGGCGGCGGCGAGAACCACGTTTCGCCCGCGGAAGGCACCGCATAACCGGCAGGACGTGACTCCGTGCCGTAACGGCTAGACCCGGGGTGGAGACCCATCCACCCCTGGTCGCAACAAAGGAGAAAACAGGGAATGCCCGACGCCACCTATCATCCCAAGGTCTACCGCAAACAAGGCGGCAGCGAGTTCGTCGCAGCGAGCGGCGGAGCTATCACAGTGGAGTCCGGGGGCACGCTGGACGTGCAGGCGGGTGCGACCCTCAACCTCCCCACCGGGAGTGTGGCCCGGGCCGGCCTGGTCGAGGACGCCCTGCAGATCTACGGGATCCCGGTCCCGCGGCTGCAGCAGACGACGGGGATCCCCCTCGCCGCCTCCGAGACGGCGGGCAATTTCAACGTCGCGGTCGCGGCGAACGTCATCACCGCCCAGGGAGAGGTGACCGACAACGAGACCGAGGTCTCCGTCTGCCAGTTCCAGTTCGTGCTGCCGCCGGAGTACGTCGCGGGCGGCGACGTGAAGGTGCGGCTGCCGGTGGCCATCGTGAAAACGGGCGCCGCCGTGGACAACGGCTCGACGATCGACGTCTCTGCCTACAAGCAGAGCGACGCCGGGGCGGTGGGCTCCGACATCTGCGCGACCGCTGCCCAGACGTTCGCCGCGGTCGACACCTGGTACAACAAGGATTTCACGATCACGGCCACGGGGCTCGTCGCGGGCGACGTCCTCAACATCGTCGTGACCGCGAGCATCATCGACAACGAGGCCGGCGGCGGAACGCTGCGCCTGAACATGGCCCCGCCGAAGGTCCTCCTGGATGTGAAGGGCTAGCGATGAGTTGGATCCAGACCCTCAGCATCGCGCTCACGACCGATGGTGACGGCAACGGCACCGCCTACAGCGAGGTCGCCGAGGGCTTTGTTGAGATGGTGAAGCTCACGCTCGGGACCCTGGCGTCAGGCGCCGTCGACATCACCCTTACAGATGAGGAGACCGGTGCGGCCATCGTGACGATCACAAACGGAACCGACGGGCTGACCGTCCGGCCGCGAGCTGCGACGCACGACGTGGCCGGCGCGGCCGCGCTCTACGCTGCGTCCGGCCAGGCGGTGAACGACAAGATCCCAGTGAACGGCCGCATCAAGGCGGCCATCGCCCAGGGGGGAGCCTCGAAGGCCGGCTCCCTGAAGATCCAGTTGAGCTGAGGGAGTACCAATGAGCACCGTGAGAATGGTTACTACAGCGGCCGGCCCGGGCGGGACATACCTCGCGGGCTCGATCGCGGTGGTCGAGGACGCGGTAGCGGCCGCGTGGATCGCCGGCGGCTATGCCCTGCCGCTGAAAACGGCAGCCGGACCCCCTGCCCGGGTCATCGCCGACCCTGGGGCGAATATCCCGGGCGTGGTCGAAGAGCGCGCCGAGGCGGCGGACCCCGGGAAGCAGGTTGGAGGCTTCGAAGGAGAACCTGAGACGGCGCCCGCGGCCGTGAGCGAAACCGGGGAGGACCCCTCATCCGCGGAAGAGGTGAAGCCCTCCACCCCGCGACGCCGGGGAGGTCGTGGAGGCGGCACGACGCCGGGATAGCCGATGGCGAGCATCGAACGCACGGGGTCGGCGCGCATTCTGCGAGGAACCGCCGGGGTCCTGGAGGTGACCGTCTACTCGGACGGTACGCCTACCGACCCCACGGTCGCGTCCGTCGCGGTGGTGGATGAGGCCGGCAATGCGGTGACCACGGGCGCGGCCGCCATCACGGGCGCGAGCAGCGGGAAGGTGACGGCGACCCTCACGCCCGCGAACACTGCGCAGGTGAACAACCTCATCGCGACCTGGACGCTGACCATCGGCGGGGTGTCGCAGACGCTGACCACCTACCACCGGATCGTCGGCGATTGGCTCTTCACCGAGGCGGAGGCGCGTGCGTTCGACGCCAGTGCCCTTGCCTCGGCCAGCACCTACCCCGACGCCACCATCCTGGCCGGGCGCGACCGCATCACCGAGTCGTTCGAGGAGGTGTGCCGTGTCGCCTGGGGCCTGAGCTACGGCCGCGAGGTGCTCGACGGCGACGGCGGCACGGCGATCTGGCTGGCGGGGAACCGCGTGAGCGCCGTGCGCAGCATCAAATACCGCAATCGCGGCGAGACGGCGTGGACCGCGTACACCGCGGCCGAGCTCGCCGACGTGCTGGTCGACCGGAACGGCCGGCTGGAGCGCGAGACGCTGGGTTCGTTCGCCTCGGAAAGAGGAATATAGCCATCGAGTACGAGCACGGCTGGCAACCCATCCCCGACGAGGTAAAACGGGCCGGGCTCTGGGTGTTGCGCGACCAGCTCACGGGTTCGAACCTGCCCCGGAACGCCATCAGCCAGAGCAGCGAGCTCGGGACGTTCAGCCTGAGCGTGCCCGGTCTGCGCGGCAGCTACTACGGCCTGCCCCAGGCCGACGAGGTCATCAATCGCTACAGCGTGCGGCTGCCAGGTGTTGCATGACCACTACGAGCGTCGTCCACACCTGGCTCAACGCGTTCGCGGATGTGCTCTCCGCCCGTGCCGGGCTC
>JAPKHB010000169.1 GCA_026647295.1 Planctomycetota bacterium
ATCCCGCGGATCGCTGACGCCCCGCGGCGGGCCGCAGCCCGCCCGCCGCGTCACGTGAGGCCGCGCCCGCCGTCCACGGCGAGACACACGCCGGTCAGCCAGGGCGCCGCGGCCAGGAAGCACACCGCCGCGGCGACCTCCTCGGGGCGCCCCGCGCGACCGAGCAGCGTGCGCGCCACGGCCCGGTCGAGCGCCTCGGGACCTTCGCCCGTGGGCGCGAGCACCGGGCCGGGCGAGACCGCGTTCACGCGCACCTCGGGCGCGAGCGCCCGGGCGAGGCCGCGCGTGAGCGCGAGCACGGCGGCCTTGCTCGCGCTGTAGGCGACGTGCGACGCCCACGGGCGCTCGCCGGCCACGTCGGCGAGGTTCACGATGGCGCCAGAGCCCCGGGCGCGCATGCGCCGGCCGGCCTCGCGGCCGAGCAGATACACGGGCCGAGCGTTGGTCGCCATGTGCAGGTCGAAATCGGACGGATCGGTGGATTCCAGGTCGCTTGGGGCGAAGAGGGCGGCGCTGTTCACCAGTAGAGTCAGCGGACCCAGGCCGTCCTCGACGGCGGCCACCAGATCGAGGCAGGCCTTTGCGTCGGTGAGGTCGGCCGGCAGCGCCAGCGTCCGCCGGCCGAGGGCCCGCACGTCGTCGCAGGTGCGCCGGGCCTTGGATTCGCTGCGATGGTAGTGAACGGCCACGTCCATGCCTGCGGCGCCCAACGCGAGGGCGATCGCCCGCCCGAGCCGATCGGCGGCGCCGGTGACCAGCGCGACGCCGATCCGCGCGCCAGGCGACAAGGCGGTGGGGGGCATGGGGTCGACGTGCGGTCCTTTTGGTCGTTGTGGGACGGCGGGCCCGGTCGATTCTGCCGTGGCCCGTCCCGTACACCAACCCCCAGGCACTTTCTCCCCGTTTGGCGGGCGGCCGGTACAAGGACGCCCCTGTCGCTGGTTCGGCGCTGCCCGCGCGACATGGCGATTGACATTCCCCCCCGGACCCGCTGGAGTCACTTCCCATGAGCGATCCGCGCGCGCACGTTGCCCTCCTGGTGGACTACGCCAACCTTCGGCAAGGCCTGATGCGCGAGGCGTCGGCACCCGACGCGCCCGACGCACCCGAGGGGGATGCCCGTGAGCTGCCGCCGGCCAAGACCGTGGCGCAGGCGCTGCTGCACTACGCCGATGGCCTGGGGCGGGTGAGCCTCGCGCGGGCGTACGCCGACTGGTCCCGGGAGCCCGAGGTCGCGCGCGAGCTCAACGGCACGCGCCTCGCGCCGGTGCTCGTGCCCGCGACCAGCGACGGCGAGGACCGCTCCCACATCCGGCTGGTCGTGGACGCCATGGAGGCGCTGTACAACGGCGACGAGCCCGACGCCTTCGTGCTGGTGTCCAGCGACCCGAGCCTCGTGCCGCTCGTGCGCGCCCTGCGCGCAGACGGCAGCCAGGTGATCGTGGTCGCCTACGAGGCCGGCCTCGAGCCCGAGATGACCCACGAGGCCGACGCCTTCGTGCCCTTCGAGCGCGTGCTGGAGGGCGAGCGGCCCGAACCCGTGCGCCCGCGGGTGCGTCCGAGCGAGATGGAGGAGTACATGGAGTCGGCCTCCTCGCGGCCGAACGAGCGCAAGCGCGGCGGGGAGGGGCGGGGCCGCCGCGAGCACGCCCGTTGGGAGGGCCCGCTGCTCACCGAGCCGGACTTCCGCGGCTACGACTGGACGCGCTTCGTGCGCCTGATCGACGAACTGGAGGAGCGCCTGCCCTTCGTGGGCGTGCGCTACCTGGTGAACAAGGTGCTGGCGCCGCACAACTGCGGCATCGACGATCCCCGCATCAAGCGCGACCTGATCAACGAGGCCGTCGATCAGGGCCTGATCGAGATGTACACCGTGGGCAACGTGCACGACCGCACCGACCCGGTCACGGCCTGCCGGCTGGACCGGCACAACCAGACGGTGGGGGCCATCCTCGCGGCCCTGGCCGCCGAGCGGGCGGCCCGCGGCGAGACCGGGGACGAGGGCGGGGACGACGACGACCTGGACGGGGACGACGACGGGGGCCCGCCGGCCCGTCCGCGCGCCCGCACCGCCTCCATCGGGGACTGACCCGGTACGCCCCCCGCGGCCCTGGGCCGGGGGCGGGGCGCCCCCGCGCCCCGGGGCCGGGGACCCGCGGCGCGGCGGCTGGGGGGTGGGGGCCGGCCCGGCGCCGGCCCGGCGCCGGGGCGGCGCCGGGCTTGACCGACCCTCCCTTTGCGGCATCAAGGGAGGCCGGACTGCCCCCTGGGAGAGGCTGCGCCATGATCGAGGTGACCGACCTGACCAAGCGCTACGGCGAGATCCACGCCCTGCGCGGGGTGACCTTCACGATCCGCCCCGGAGAGGTCGTGGGCCTGCTCGGCCCCAACGGGGCGGGCAAGTCGACCGCCATGCGCATCGTGACGGGCTACCTCGCCCCGACCTCGGGCTCGGCCCGCGTGAACGGCCGCGAAGTGGCCGACGACCGCCTCGCCGCCCAGCGGGCCATCGGCTACCTGCCCGAGGGCAACCCGGTCTACGGGGAACTGCGGCTGATGGAGGCGCTGCGCTTCCAGGCCACGATGCGCGGGCTGCGCGGCGCCGAGCGCCAGCGGGCGATCGCTGCGGCCATGGAGGCCGCGGGCCTTTCCGGCATGGGCCGGCGCCTGATCGCGACCTTCTCGCGCGGCTACCAGCAGCGCGTGGGCCTCGCGCAGGCCCTGCTGCACGAGCCCCCGATTCTGATCCTGGACGAGCCCAGCAGCGGCCTGGACCCCAACCAGCAGGTCGAGATGCGCGCCCTGCTCCGGCGCCTGGGCGAGGAGCGCACGGTGGTGTTCTCGAGCCACATCCTGCCCGAGGTCCAGGCGGTGTGCGACCGCGTGCTGGTGATCCACCGCGGGCGGCTCGTGGCCGAGGGGAGCGTGGGCGACCTCGAGGCGCAAGCCGGCCTCGCGGGGGCGGTCGACCTCACGGTCCGCGCG
Source organism: Planctomycetota bacterium (assembly GCA_026647295.1). GTDB lineage: Bacteria > Planctomycetota > PLA2 > PLA2 > JAEUHO01 > JAPKHB01. The sequence goes on from JAPKHB010000169.1 coordinate 2,986, forward strand.
GCCCAGGCCGACGCCGTGGAGCGGGCGCTCCTGGCCCTTGCCTTCGTCGCTTGCGCGCGCCGCGTGGACCCCGCGGCCGACGGCGCGCCGGGCGTGGGCTTCGAGGTCGAGGTCCGGGGGCGCGCCGGCGCCGACGAACTCGATGCGCTGGCCGGGGCCGTCACGGCGGCGGGCGGTCGCCTCCTCGGGCTCGCGCGGCGGGCCCACTCGCTGGACCGCGTGTTCCGGGCGCTCACCCGGGAGGCGCCCGAGCAACCCGACCCGCCCCTGCCGGCCGCCGCGGCGCCCCTTGCCGCGCGCGCGGAGTGACCCCATGCGCATCCGCGACACCCTTCGCAGCACCTGGAGCACCTACCGCCACGAGGTCTTCGCCTACTTCGTGAGCCCGATCCCCTACTTCTTCATGTTCGTGTTCGCGGCCATCGTGGCGCTCATCTACTTCCTGCTCTACGACCCGTTCCGCGTCGGCGTGGCGGACGCCGGGCCGGGCCTCCTGGAGTTGATGCCGTTCACGATGCTGATCGTGGTCCCCGGGCTGACCATGCGCCTGTGGAGCGACGAGGCCGCCAGCGGGACCCAGGAGATCCTGCTCACGCTGCCGGTGTCGACGGCCGCGCTGGCGGTGGGCAAGTTCCTCGCCGCGCTGACGCTGCTGGCCATCGCGCTGGTGTGCACGCTCTCGGCGCCCATCACGCTCGCCTCGCTGGGCGACCTGGACTGGAAGGCCACCATCGCCGGCTACCTCGGCGCCTTCTCGCTCGGCGCGGCGATGATCGCGTTGGGGCTCTGGGTCTCCGCACTCACGCGCCACCAGATGGTGGCCTTCATCGGGGCGCTGTTCGCCAACGGCCTGCTGCTGGTCGTGGGGGTGCTCACGCGGGAGGACCTGGGCCTGCTGGGGGAACTCGGCCAGGCGATCTCGCTGTACAGCCACTACGACTCGATGGGCCGGGGCGTCCTGGACCTGCGCGACGTGCTCTACTTCGGGAGCGTGGTCGTCTTCTTCCTCTACGTGAACGTCCGCACGATCGAGAACCGGAGGTACAGTTGATGAAGGGCCCCGGGCTGACCATCCGCTCGCTCTCCTGGTTGAGCGCCATCCTCCTGCTGGTGGTGCTCGTGCTCGTGAACCTCGTCTTCGCGCGCACCGTCGTGCGCGTCGACATGACCGAGCAGCAGATCTACACGCTGTCGGAGGGCACCCGGCGCATCCTTGGGCGCCTGGAGGACCCCGCGACCGTCAAGGTGTTCTGGCACGGGATCCCGGCCGAGCTCACGTCGGCGCGCCGCTACCTGCACGCCTTGCTCGAGGAGATGCAGGGCGTGGCGGGGGACATGCTCAAGGTGCAGTGGGTGGACATGGAGGACGACGCGGGCAAGGCCGAGGCCGCCCGGTATCAGGTCGAGGAGTGGTCCTTCGGGACGAGTTCCGCGGCCGGCGAACGCCGCCTCACGCAGGGCTACATGAGCTTCGTGGTGGAGATGGGGGAGCAGAAGCCCGCCGTATTCAACGCCTTCTTCACCTACGAGGAGCAACTCGAGTTCATGATCGCGACCGCGCTTGCGCAGCGGTCCGACAAGAACCGGACGGCCATCGCCCTGGTGGGCGACCGGCCGGCGCCCTCGCCGTTCTCGCAAGGACCGACCTGGCGCTTCAGCAAGTTGGAGCGGCGGCTCGAGGAGGCGCTCGGCACGGACCTGCGCAGCTACGTCACGCTCGATGAGCCGATCCCGGACGGGGTGGGCGTGCTGTTCCTGCTGGCCCCGCGCAACCTGGAGGCCCGGCAGGTCTACCACGTCGAACAGTTCGTGCTCCGCGGCGGGCACCTGCTCGTCTACCTGGACCCGGCGCACGTGCAGAACGTCTACTTCTCGAACTTCGGGGCCGAACCCGACTTGAGCGGGCTGGAGGAGTGGCTCGGGCACCTGGGCGTGACGGTGGAGCGCGGCGTGGTGGGGGACTTCGACGACGCGGCCATCACGCGCGCCTACCCCGTCCCCGCCGCGGGGGGGGGCGCCGCGCGCGAGGTGCGCGCCTACCCCTACTGGTTCCACTCGCTGGAGGAACAGCACGAGGCGACCAGCCCGATCACCGGGGGGCTGCCGGCCGTGATGTGGTTCTGGCCCGCACCGCTCACGATCGACGAGGCGCGCCAGCAGGCGGCCGGCCGCACCGCGCGGGTCCTGGTGCGCACCACCAGCAACGGGTACCGCCGCCCGGACCGGGGCGGCCTGAACCGGGCGCTCGAAGAGCCCGGGGGCAAGTCGCTGGAGAGCGTGCCGTTGATGGTGCTGCTCGAGGGGCCCATGACCTCGTTCTGGAAGGACAAGCCGATCCCCGGGACCGAGCCGCCGGCCGGGACGGAGGGGGAGGACGCCGCGTCGGACGCGGCCGACGCCGCCGCCGACCCCGGGTCCGAGGGCACGGGCGGCGACCCCGCCGCCCCGCCGCCCGCTCCCGCCCCCGGGGAGGACGGGCCGCCCCCGGCCGACGATCCGGCCCCGGCCGAGGAGCCGGCGCCGCCCGAGGAGCCGGCTCCGCCCGAGGGCGACGGCGACGAGGCGCCCGACGCCACGGAGGAGGCCCCCGCCAAGGAGCCGCCCACGCGTCCGGCCGGCCACCGCGACGAGGGCCTCGGCCGCATCCTGGTCGCGACCGACGCCGACTTCGTCTCGGACGTGTTCGGCCCCCAGACGGGCTGGGACCGGCGCTTCGGACTCGGGGCCTGGGAACTGACGCTGCGGGCCCTCGGGGCGCTCGGCGGCGACCAGGACCTGCTCGACGTCCCCCTGCGCACCAAGAAGGCCCGGCTGCTCGAGCGCCAGGAGGCCGCCGACGAGCGCATGCTGCGCCTGGTCAACATCGCGGGCGTGCCGCTGCTGATGCTGCTCATCGGCCTCACGGTGTTCATCGTGCGCCGGAGTTGATCCGGGAGAGTGGAGGAGCGCCCGATGTCCGTCGAAGCCAAGCGCCTGGAACGCCGCAGCGTCGTCTTCTTCGTCGCCGCCGCCGCGCTGCTGCTCGTGCTCATCTTCCGTCCCGAGGGGACCGTGCGCATCGGCAAGCAGAGCCTGCCCAGCGCCTTTCCCGGGTTCGACGGCTCGGCGGCCCGGCAGGTCGAGATCGGCCGGGCTGGGGCGACGCCCGCGATCGTGCTGGAGTGGACCCGCGCGGGGGAGGACCAGCCGCCGCAGTGGGTGCTCAAGAGCCACCACCGCTACCCGGTGCGCGAGGGCGCGGTGCGCGCGCTGCTCGACGCGATCGCGGACGCGCGCGACCACGGCTTCGTGACCCAGCGCAAGGAGACCTTCGACGGCTACGCCGAGGCCGAAGGCTGGCGCGAGGTCGTCGTCCTGGACGGCAACGCACGCGAACTCGCGCGCTTCGGCCTCGGCCGCTCCGAGGTCTCCGGCACGTACCTGCGGGTGGGCGCGGCGGGGGAGCCGCGCGTGATCCGCTGCGAGCAGCTCCGCCCGGCCCAGGCCCCGCTGGACCTGCCGGGCTGGATCTCCTCGACGTTGTTCGGCGACGCGACCGCGCGCGAGGCGGTTCGCATCGACGTGCGCCGGCGCGAGGAGGACAAGGAGGAGACGCTCGTCTTCGTGCGCCGGGGCGAGGCGCCCGCGGACGTCGAGATGGCGGCGCCCGAGGCCGACCCCGAGGGCCAGAAGACCTGGTGGATGGCCGAGCCCGAGCCCGCCGACCCGCGCGCCCACCTCGTGGACGACCTGGCGCGCGAGTTCACCGGCCTGCTCATCGAGGACGTGGTCGCGCGCGCCCCGACCCCGGAGGAGGAGGCCCGCTTCGGCCTGGATACCCCCCGCCTGGAGGCGACCTTCTTCCAGAAGAAGCAGGCGCCCGGCGCCGCCGCGGCCGAGGTCACGAAGTTGCGCCTCGCGGTCGGCGCGCCGGTGGAGGGCGAGTCCGGGATGCGTTACGCGCGGCGCGTCGGCCTGCCCTGGGTGTTCAAGATCCGGGGGGGCTCGGCGCTGCTGCGCATGCAGCAGGCGGCGTCCGAGTTCCTCGAGCCCCCGCCCGCGAAGGACGGGGAGCCGAAGCACCCCGCGGGCGACGGCGGGGACGCGCCCGGCAGTCCGGACGGCGGCGACGCCCCCGCGGGAGGCGCGGGGAAGCCCGACGGGGAGGGCGAGCCTGCGAAGGACGGCGAACCAGCAAAGGACGGCGAGCCCGCGAAGGAGGGCGAGCCCGAAGAGGAAGGCGAGCCCGACGAGGAGCGCGAGCCCGCCAAGGAGGGCGAGCCGGGCGAGGGCGACCCGCCCGGTCGCTAGTCGGCCGCTACCCGCGCGCGGCGCGGGCGAAGGCGGCCGCCCGCCCCGCGCTCACCGGCGCGCCCGTTCGGCCCCCGGCTTGGATCGCGGTGCCCACGATCACGCCGTCGGCCACCTCGAGCAGGGCGGCGACGGACCGGGCGTCGGCCCCGCTGGCCACCAGCAGGGGCGTGCGGCCCACGGCGGCGCGGACCTCGCGCAGGAACCCGACCGGCGCCGCCACGCCGGTGCGCGCGCCCGTCACGAGCACGGCGTCGGCCCGGGCGCGCGCGACCAACTCGTGCGCCTCGTCCTCCAGGCGCCGCTCCACCAGCGGGGCGGCGTGCTTGACGCGCAGGTCGGCGAAGAGCTTCACGCCGGGTGCCAGGCGCTCCCGGTCGCGCACGACCTCGGCGGCCGCGCCTTCGATCACCCCCTGGTCCGCGAGCACCGCACCGCACAGCACGTTCACCCGCACGAAGTCCAGGCCCGCGGCCGCCGCGACGGCGACGGCGGCCCGCGCGTCGTTGCGCAGGACGTTCACGCCGAGCGCCATGCGCGCGGGCAGCGCCTCGCGCACGCGCGCACACACGGCCGCCAGCGCGGCCACGGTCTCCGCGGGCACGGGCCCGCCGAACCAGGGGGCGTCCCCGAGGTTCTCGACCAGGGCCGCGTCGAAGCCGGCGCGCTCCAGGGCCGCCGCGTCGGCCAGGGCGCGACGCAGCACCGCCCCCAT
>JAPKHB010000017.1 GCA_026647295.1 Planctomycetota bacterium
CGCCGATTCCAGCCCCCGTTCCCTGACCCCCGCCCCGTCTCTCCCCCCTCCGGCCGCCGTCCCCCCTTGACATTCGCCTTTTGTTAGGCCACCATCCCGCGGCGCGGGAAGGGCGAGGAGCGGCCATGCGGGCTCCGAGCCAGGGTTCCCTCCGCCGCGGCGGGGGCGCGTTCGTCCACCTCAACGTCCACTCCGGCTGGACCCTCGAGGGCGGGGTCAGCAGCGTGGAAGAGCTCGCGGCGCGGGCCTCGGCCCAGGGCCATCGGGCCCTGGCCCTGACCGACGCCAACGCGGCCTACGGCCTGCCGGCCTTCCAGGCCTGTTGCGCCGCCGTCGACCTCAAGGCCCTGCACGGGGCCGAGCTGTGGGAGACGCGTTCGCTGCCCGGGCGGCGCGCCCGCGCGGTCGTGCTCGCGCGCGATGCGCAGGGCCACGTGAGCCTGTGCCGTCTGATCAGCCGCGCGCGCCTGGACGAGCGCTTCACGCTGCTGGACGACCTGCCGGGCGAGGCCCGCGGGCTGGTGGTGCTCACGCCCGAACCGGCGCTGCTGGGCGAATGGGCCGGCGCGCTCGAGCCCGACGCCCTGTACGGCGAGGTCGTGGCGCACGAGCCCGCGGCGGCGCGCGAGGCCCTGCTCGAGGCCGCGCGGAAAACCGGCCGGCCGGTGGCCGGATCCCACCGCGTGTTCCTGGACCACCCCGGCAAACACGGGCTGCACCGCCTGCGGCTGGCCATCGCCCACCTCAAGCTCCTCGGCCAGGTGCGCCCCGGGGCGCCCGGCCGCGACGGGCAGCCGATCGACCTGCTTCCCCCCGAGGCCACGCTGCGAACACCCCGCGAAGCCGTGCACGCCTTCCGCCACCTGCCGGGCGCCGCCCGCGCCACGGTCGAGATCGCCGAGCGCTGCACCTTCGAGTTCCGGCGGCCCGAACGGCCGCGCCTGCCCGCCCTTGCGGCGTCGGCGCTCGGGCTCGCCGCGGCCCCGGCGCCCAGCGCCGAGCGCGTCGCCGCCGCCTACGACCGGCTGGCGGCCCTGTGCATGGACGGCGTGCGCCGGCGCTACCCCCGGATCACGCCCCAGGTGCTCGGGCGCCTGGAGCGTGAACTGGGCGTGATCCAGATGCGCGGCTTCGCCGACTACTTCCTGATCGTGCACGGCCTGCTGGACTTCGCCCGCCAGCGGCGCATCCCCGCCGTGGGGCGGGGCTCGGCGGCCAATTCGCTGGTGGCCTACGTGCTCGGCATCACCGCGGTGGACCCCCTGCGCTACGACCTGCCCTTCGAGCGCTTCCTGTCGCCCGCACGCGTGGACTGCCCGGACATCGACCTGGACCTGGACTGGCGCGGGCGCGACGCGGTCATCGAACACGCCTACCGCGCCTACGGCGAGGACCGGGTCGCGATGATCGCGACCCACGTGACCTTCCAGGCGCGCTCGGCCGTCCGCGAGGCGGCGCGCGCCTTCGGCGTGGCGCCCGAGGAGGTCGCGCGCGTCGTCGCGCACCTGCCCCACCGCCTCGCCGAGCCCGGGGACGACGACGCCCTCGCCCGCACGGTGCCCGAACTCGCCCGGACCGCCCTCGACCAGGAACCCTGGCCGCGCGTGCTCCGCGCGGCCCGGGCGCTGGAAGGCCTGCCGCGGCACCTTTCCATCCACGTGGGCGGGATCGTGATCGGCGACGGCCCGTTGGCCGACGCGCTGCCGCTGGAGCGCGCGGCCAAGGGGCTGGTGGTCACGCAGTACGACATGCACGGCGTCGAGGCGGTGGGGCTGGTCAAGATCGACCTGCTGGGCAACCGTGCGCTCGCGGTGGTGGCCGACGTGGTGGGCCAGGTGGCCGAGGCCTCGGGCCAGGACGTCGACCTGGACGCCATCGACGAGCAGGACCCGGAGGCCGCCGCCCTCCTGCGGCGCGGGGCCACGCTCGGTTGCTTCCAGGTCGAGTCGCCCGGCATGCGCAACCTGGTGGTGCGCATCGGCGCGGAGAGCCAGGCGGACGCCATGGTCGCGCTCTCGTTGATCCGCCCGGGGCCCGCCGGATCGGGGATGAAGGACGCCTACGTCGCCCGGCGGCGGGGCGAGGAGCCCGTCCCCGAGCTCCACCCGCTGGTCGATCCGCTCTTCGCCGCCACCTACGGCGTGATGCTCTACCAGGAGGACACGCTGCGGGTGGCCTCGGCCGTGGCGGGCCTGGACCTCGGTCAGGCCGACCAGTTGCGCCGCGCGCTCTCCAAGAAGCGGGCGCCGGAGGACCTGCCGGAGATGGAACGGCTCTTCCGGCGCTCGGCCGCCGCGCGGGGGATCCCGCCCGCGGTGATCGAACAGGTCTGGCGCTCGATCGCCCGCTTCTCGGCCTATGCCTACAACAAGGCGCACGCGGCCACCTACAGCCGCATCTCCTGGCAGCAGCTCTGGCTCAAGGCGCGCCACCCGGCCGAGTACCTGGCCGCCGTGCTGCGCAACGCGGCGGGGTTCTACCCCGCGCGGGCGTACGTGGAGGAGGCCCGCCGGTTGGGCTGCCGCATCGAAGGGCCCTGCGTCAACCGCTCCCAGGTCGGGGCGTGGGGCGCCGCCCGGGTCCTGCGCCTCGGACTCGGGCAGGTGAAGGGCTTGCGCCAGGGCACGGCCGAGCAGGTGGTGGCGGTGCGCGAGGCAGAGGGGCCGTACCTCTCGCCCGTGGACCTGCTCCTGCGCACGGACCTGGAGCGCCACGAGGCCGAGCGCCTGGCCCTGGCGGGCGCGCTGGACGGATTCGACCGGCCCCGGGGCGAACTGCTCTGGCTGCTCGCGCTGGACTTCGAGCGCTACGCGCGGGCGCGGGCGGAACGCCGGGACCGACGCACGCTGTTCGGACCCCAGGCCGAGTTGCCGGCCTTGCGCCACATCCCCGTGCCCCCGACCTACACGCACGAAGAGTTGCTCGCCCTGGAACTCGAGGTTCTCGGCCTGGCGGCCACCTGCCACCCGAGCGAACCCTTCGAGGAGGCGGCGCGCGAGGCGGGCGCCCAGCCCACGGCCACCCTGGCCCGGCACGTCGGCGAACGCGTGCGCGTGGCCGGGTGGATCGTGACCGAGCGGCGCGTGCGCCTGCGGGACGGCGCGCGGGGCGGGGGGCGCTTCATGAAGTTCCTGATGCTCGAGGACGCCAGCGGGACCGTCGAGGTGACCCTCTTCCCCGCCGCCTACGCCCGCGTCGGGCACCGGCTGCGCGACGGCGGGCCGTACCTGGTGGAAGGCCGGGTGCGAGTGGACCACGGGGCGCTCACGCTCGACGCCGAGTCCGTGTCGGGGCTGCGCGGCCCCTGACGCCGCGCGCGGGAGCAGGGAGCGCGGTTGGAGTCAGCGCCCCGCAGCCAGGGGCCTCGAATGATGCACCGGAGCCAGGCTCCGTATGGCCATTTGAGGCCGGGGACCGGACGACTAGGATCGGGGGGTGCCGCGTCCGGTCCGCATCATCGTCGCTGCCTACAACCAGCTCCCGCACCTGCGGCGGGCGTTGCGCGGCTACCTGCGGCAGACCTACCGCGCGTTTGCGCTCACGGTGGCCGACGACGGCTCGCGCCCGGACACCGCCGCCTGGCTCGCGGAGTTCGCCGCCGAGTGCGCCCGGCACGACCTGCCGCTCACCCACGTGTGGCACGAGGACCGGGGCTTTCGGAAGAACCGGATCCTGAACGAGGCGGTGCGGCGCTCCGAGGGCGAGCCGCTCCTGGTGTTCAGCGACGGCGACTGCATCCCGCCCGCACGCTTCGTCGAGCGCCACGTCCGCGCGCACGAGCCGGGAAGCTTCCACGTCGGCGGCGCGGTGCGGCTCACGCGGGACGTCAGCGAGGCCCTCACGGAGGCCGACGTGGACGCCGGGCGCTACGAGGGCCTGGAGGGCCCCGCGGACCTCAAGGACCTGCGCCGCCGCCACCGCAAGAGCCGGTGGGGCACGTGGCTGCGCCGGCCCCACCGGCCGAAGGTGCTCGGCCTCAACATGGCCATCGACCGCGCGCTCTTCGAAGCCGTCAACGGCTTCGACGAGCGCTTCGAGGCCTGGGGCGTGGGCGAGGACAGCGACCTGCGCGACCGCGTCATGCGCCGGCGGCCCCGCCCGCGCGTGAAGAACCTCTACCTCACGAACTGGGTCTACCACCTCTGGCACCCGACCGCGGCGGGGCTGGGCCGGGCCGTCCACGACGCCTACTACCGCAGCGCCCGCCCCGTGCGCTGCGAAGAGGGACTGGAACGACCGCGGCCGCCTGCGGGGGGCGGCCCCGGGGGCTAGGCGGGCGACTCGCGCCGGACGCCGTAGGCGACGGCGACGCCGCCCGGCAGGGGATCGGCGCCCGGGACCGCCCGGCGCCGCGCGGCCCGCCCCCCGGGCAGGCCCGCGCGCAGGAGCCGGAACGCCCCGCGCCAGGTCAGCCGGTAGCAGGGCGGCAGCCCGCGCCGCACGAGGTTGCCGCGCATCACCTGCACCTCGCCCCAGCGCCGCAGCAGCGTCTGGAGGAGGTCCAGGCGCCGGCCGCCGCGGGGGGTCTCGCCGTCCCCGGTGGCCGCCGCCTGGACACGGGAACGGTGCAGCACGTGGAGGCGCGCGAGGTCCTTCTCGCCCGGCAACGCCGCGACCTGGTGGCCCCGGATCTCGCCGAAGGGGTGTCCCGCGCGCGCGTTGGTCGTCACCACGGCGCGCTCGATCCCCCACACCGTGAGGAAGCGGAAGGTGCTCGACGGGCGCCGTCCGGGGCCGCCCGTCTCGAGCCAGGCGGTGTCCTGCGAGCCCGCGTGGCTGAACAGGGCGACGAGCCGGCGGTCGCGCGGGCCGCGGTCCACCTGGGCCACGCCCGCGGGTTCGAAGCCCAGCGCGCCCAGCGCCGGGCCGACCTCGTCCAGGAGCCCGCGCAGCCGTGCGGGCACCTGCCCCGGGTCGAGCGCCGTGACGCCGGGGTTCGTGTGCCAGACGCGGCGCGCGCGCAGCCAGGCCAGCCGGAGGAAGGCGGCCAGGACGAGGGCGCCGATCAGGGCAGCCGCCAGCGGGATCACCAAGGTCATGGGCCCTCCGCCGCAACGCGCGGGCACGCCCGCCCATCGACCAACCGGGGGGCCCGGCTCAAGCGGCGGCCCGCGGCCGGCGGCCGTTTCGGCCGGGGCCCGGCGGGCGGGGCTACGCGCCGCCCTCGGCCGCCAGGTGCAGGGCGGCGCTCGCGCGGCGGGCCTCGCCCAGGGCCGCCTCGGCGACCTGGAACAGGTCCTCCAGGATCTCCACCCCGGCGGAGCGGTTCGTGGCCCCGCCGATGCGGGGCCGCACCGGGTGCGTCTCGCCGTCGGCGGCGAGGGGGTCCTCGGCGAAGGCCGCCTGGATGCGGGCCGCCAGCGAACGGGCCCCCTCCAGGTCGGACTGCACCCCGACCACCACGAAGCAGTCGCGGCCGTAGCGCCCCACCACGTCGTGGTCGCGCACGGTGGCCTTGATCCGGCGCGCCGCGGCCTTGAGCAGGTCGTCGGCGAGGGCCGCCCCCTTGCCGCGCCGGACCTCGTCAAGGCCCTCCAGGTCCACCAGGAGGACGGCGACCGGGCTCTGGAAGCGTTCGCAACGGCTCCACTCCGAGGCCAGCCGCTCGAAGACCTGGATCCGGTTCCACACGCCGGTCGCCGGGTCCACGAAGGGGACCTGCGTGAGTTCGAGCTGGATCTCGTCGAGCATCCGGCTCTTCACCTTCAACTCGCGTCGGGTGCGGTCGAGTTCGGCGCGCGTCGTGCGCTCGCCCAGCAACGGGCGCCCGAAGCCGGCCACCAGGCCCCCGTCCACCGGGAAGAAGGTGTACTCGTAGTCCTGGGTCGCCTCGGCCCCGGGGCCGTGGACGAGCGTGAGACGCACGGATTCGCCGGCGGCGGCCCGCACGAGTTGGGCCAGGGCGGGGGTGCGGGCCTCGCGGGCGACCAACTCGAGGAAGTCCACTCCCTCGGACGCTTCGGGGACGGCGCGCGCGAAGGCCGGGTTGTAGGCGGCCACCCGGCGATCGGGACGCAGGATGACGACCAGGTCCTGGGCGTCGCCAAAGACCCGTTCCAGAAGCTCGGTGTGCAACATGAGGGTTCCTGATCGCCCCGGGGTGGGGGGCGGCCTTCCCCCTCATCGTAAGTCGGCGGGCCGGCCTTTAGCCCGCCCGGCCGGTGGCGGACTACCGCGGGCGGTCGGGTCCCCCCGCCAGCGCGTAGCGGTCGTCCTTGGAGGCCACCACGAAGGCGGCGCCCGAGGCGCCGGGAGCGTCGAACACGCCGCGTCCGTCGGTCAGGCCGCGCGCCACCACCCGCGTGCCGTCGGAGACGGTGACGTAGGCCGCGCGGACGGGGGCGCCGGCGCCGTCGCTCACGTAGGCGCGGAGCTTGCCGCCCAGCGGCTGGAGGGCGACGTGCAGGTCGCTGCGCACGACCAGCGTGCTGCCCTCGTGCGGCCCCGCCTTGGCCACCACGAGCCAGACGCCAAAGCCCTGCCCGTCCAGCGGAAGGTCGAGGGCGGCCGCGTGGGCCTGATGGTCGGCGGCGCCCACGAGCGGGGCCGTCCACTGGCGCTGCGGAACGATCCCCGACAGGTCGACCCGGTGCAGGTCGAGCAGCGTCTTGCGCAGGGCGAAGAGGGCCTGGAGGTCGATGGCGTAGACCTTGAGCGAGAGGTCGGCCACGTTGCGGTAGCGCACGGGGATGCGGGCCGGCTGGTTCGCCGACAGCCGCACCACGGGGTCGAGTTCCAGGCGCTCCTCGGTCAGGAACGCCAGCGCCTCGCGCGCGTCTTCCAGGTCGCCCGCCTGGCGGTAGAGCTCGATGGCCCGGTCCAGGTTCCCCAGGACGTGCTCCACGCGGGCCAGCAGGTGCCAGGCCCGCGGCCGGAACACGCTGGGGCCCGGCGCCCCGCGGGGCTGGGGGAAGTCGTCCCGGGTGAGCGGCTCGGCCGCTTGGCGCACCGCGGCGGCCGCGGCGGGCTCGGGCGCGGCCTCGAACGCCTGGTAGCGCGCGTCGCACAGGAACCAGCGCGCGTCGTCCAGGTAGTGGCTGTCGGGGTAGCGGCGCAGGAACGCCTCGGCCTCGCGCGCCGCCGCCTCGGACATCCCCCGGCGCGCCAGCGTGCCCACCAGGGCGTAGTGGGCGGGGGCGGCGACGGGGAGGTGCGCGCCGTGCGCGGTCAGCCGCGCGAGCGCCTCGAGCGACTCGGCGTCCATCGGCTCACCGGCCGGCTGCTCGCCGCGGCCGGGGGGCCGGCGCAGGTCGGCGTAGCGCTGCGCGCGGGCCAGGGCCGCCGCGGCCGTCGCGTTGACCAGGGGCCAGGCGCGCAGTTCCTGCCCCAGCCCGTCGAGCGCCTCGACCTCGCGCCCGCGCGCGGTGAGCGTGGCGGCCCAGTGGGCGTGGAGCGCAAAACCCTCGACGATCAACTCGCGGAACAGCCCCGCGGCGACCTCGTGCTCGCCCAGGTCGTGGTAGGCGAACGCCATCGCGCGGCGCCCGTCGAGGTCCTGCGGCAGGCGCGCGGGGTCGCGCCGCAGCAACTCCTCGCGGGCGGCCACGACCGCGCGCGGATCCCCGAGCGCGATGGCCGCGGCCAGCAGCCGGACCTCGATCTCGACCAGGATCTCGTCGCGCAGCGGTTCGTCGCGCTTGAGCGCCTCGAGCCGGGCGCGCGCCTCGGCGAAGGCCCCGCGATCGAAGAGCGCGAGCGCCTCGGCGTAGCGCTCGTCGGGGGTCGGGAGCACCTCGCCCCCGCCCCCGGCCGGCGGCGCGGAAAGGATGCGCAGGGTGCGCCCCGGGCTGCGGGCCCGGATCTCGGGCGCGTACATGGCGACGGCCCGGGCGCCCCGCGCGGTGAAGCCCCCGGCGTGCGTGGCCTGCACCAGGTACTCCAGGACGTGGGTGCCGCGCGGGACCTGCGAGAGGAAGAAGACCTGGCGGTCGTCGCGGCGCTCCTGCCAGTCGAAGGGACCGCGCGCCGTGTCGTCGAGCACCTCGCAACCGGCCGGCAGCGGGTCCTCCACGAGCAGGTACTGGAGGTCGCGCGGCGCCTCGATCTCGATCCGCACGAGGACCTTGTCGCCCCGGGCGACCGTGTCGAGTTCGCGCGGCTCGACCTTGGGTCGGGCCGCCTCGCGCAGGATCTCGTAGCCCGGCTGGGGCGGCGGCGGCTGGCCCGGGGCCACGGCGGTCGCCGGCGCGAGCCAGCGCCGCTCGACCTCGAGGCCGTGTGTCTCGCCCGGCAGGTCCGGGCTAGCGACCACGGCGTCGAGCCGGGCCGCCCACCCCAGGTTGCCCTGGCCGCGCAGCACGAAGGCCAGGGCGTGACGCCCGGGCCCAAGGTCCCGGGCCTCGGGCACGAAGAAGCGGCGGTCCGCGGGGTCCAGCGGGCCGGCGCCCACGGCGACGGTGCGCACGGGCCGGCCGTCCAGGAGCACCTCGAGCGTGCCGCCGAAGGCCTGCTCCCGCCCGGCGCGCATCCACGCGCTGGCCGCCGTCACGAAGGCGGCCCGCTCCTTGGTTGTCGTGGGGCGCGCCCCCACCGGCGGGGACCGCAGCCAGGCCATGGCCCGCTCGGCGTGCGCCCCGGGCTGCCCGGCCTCGACCAGCGCGGCGACGGCCCACCCGGTGGCCTCGCGGTCGCTGCCGGTGAAGCAGTCCCCCGGCCGGCCCTTCCACCAGGTGTGCGCGCCGTCCTCGGTGCGCCGCTCGAGGAGCAGGCGCACGAGTTCCTCGGCGTCGTAGGCGCGGCGCCCGGCCAGGGCCGCGCGGGCGAGCGTGGCCAGGCCGAGCGCGCCCAGTTCCTCGTTGCGCCGCCGAAAGGTCGCGGCGTAGGCCTCCGCGTCCGGGCGGCCCGCCTCGGCGAGCGCCAGGTGCCCGAGCGCCTGGAGGTCGGGCGCGGCCGCCGGCAGCAGCCGGCGCAGCGCGGCCACCGCGCGCGCGATCGGCGTCTCGAGGCCCGGCACGCCGGCGCGCTGCGCGCCCACCAGGCCGCGCAGGGCGTAGGCCGTCATGGCCACGTCGCCCCCGCGCGGGCCGAACCAGCCGAAGGATCCGTCCTGCGCCTGCACGTGGCGCAGGCGCTCGGCGCCGCGGGCGACCAGACCGTCCAGGCGCGCCAGCGCGGCGGCGGCGGGGCGTCCGGAAGCGAGCAGCGCCGCGCGCGCCTCCAGCGCCGGCAGGAAGCGGTGCACGAGTTGCTCGACGCAGTCGTACGGGAAGACCTCGAGCGCGTGCAGGTGGTCGAAGAGGACCGACTCGACGCCGGGGTCCAGCGCGACCCAGAGCGCGACGCTGCCGGGCACGACGCCGTCGGGCACCTCGAGGAAGGCCTCCTGGCGGTCGGCGCGCGCCGTGTCGACACGCCCGCTGCGGCCGTCGGCCACCGTCAGGCCGCGCGCGTACACGGGCAGGCCGACCTCCAGGGCGTCGCCGGCCAGCGCGTCGCCGAGGCGCCCTTCGATGCGGGCGCGGCCCGGCGCGCGCGCCGCCACGCCCCGATCCAGGGCGACGTGCCCGCCGGCCGGGACGCGCACGCGGCCGTCGCGGCCGCCGAGGTCCAGCCCCTCGGCCACCAGGCGCACCTCGGCCTCCACCTCACGGTCGCCCAGGTTGTGCACCGCCACGGGCAGGGCGAGTTCGTCCCCCTGCACCAGGAAGCGGGGCGGGTCGATGCGCAGCAGCAGGTCCTGGCGCACGCGCAGCGCCCCGCGCCCCTCCCCGACCAGCGCCTGGTCGGAGACTCCGCGCACGGTGGCGCGCCAGGTGGTCAGGTTGTCGGGCAGCCGGACCTTCACGCGGGCGCGCCCCTGCTCGTCGGTGAGCACGCGGGGCTCGAACGCGGCGGTGTCCAGGAAGCGCCTGCGGATCTCGAAGGCGCCCAGACCCGGGAGAGCCCCGCCGCCCAGCGCGTCGGGCAGCAGCGCCGCGGGGGCCGGGCCGGAGCCGGGCAGGGCGCGCGCCGGCGCGCCCCACTGGTTTGCGGCGCCCTGGGCCCGGCCGCCCCCCGGCCCTTGAACGCCCCGCCGGCGCCTCCGCCGACCCCGAGGCCGCCCGGGCCCTCGTCCCCGCTCTCTTCCCGCTCGAGGTCCTCGGACTTCAGTTCGTCCACCTCCGCGCCATCCTGGGCCGGCGCGCCCGGACGCGGCGCCGACCGCTTCTCGGCGCGCCGGGCGTCCCAGCCGCCCTCGGCGGGCTCCGCCGCCGGCGGCATGTCGGCGGGCAGGGCCTTGCCGTGTTCGGCCAGGCGGTCGGCCAGCCGCTCCTGCACGTCGGCCCGGGCTCCGAGTTCGCCCAGGAAGGCGCGGGCGTCCCACGACGCGGGGTCCGCCTGGGCGGCCCGCAGCCCCTGTTCGAGGGCCGTCTCCAGGTCGCCGCGCGCGAGCGCCTCGCGCGCCGCGCGCAGCGCGCTCACGGCCGCGACGCGCCGCGCGCCGCCGGTGCGGGCCTCGGCGTCGGCGAGCAGGTCCTTCGAGGTCTCGCGCGTGCGCCCCCAGAAGCGCGTGCCGAGCGAGCTGGCGGTGGCGACCCCGTGCGGGCGGCGCCGGTCGTAGAACCAGGGCCGGATCGGCGGGGCGAGCTCGCGCACGATCGAATAGATCGTCTCAT
This sequence comes from Planctomycetota bacterium, assembly GCA_026647295.1. Classification (GTDB taxonomy): domain Bacteria; phylum Planctomycetota; class PLA2; order PLA2; family JAEUHO01; genus JAPKHB01. The sequence goes on from JAPKHB010000017.1 coordinate 10,596, forward strand.
CCACGAGCGCGACGCCGAGTTCGGCCCGCACGGGTCGGCCCTGCGCGTCGCGGGCGCGCACCTCCACGCTGACCTCGTCGCCCGGCCGCGCCTCGGCCGGCGTGACCTCCACCTCTACCTCGAGGTGGCGCAGCACCACCACGGGGGTCTGGGCCTCGAGCAGCCCGCCGGGGGCGGGCACGGCGGCGGCGAAGAAGACGTTGGGCGCGTGCCGGCCCTCCAGCGGCAGGGCGAGCAGCGTGCTGGTGCTGGACAGGTCCACGAAGCGGTAGTCCAGGACCTGCTCCCCCTCGTAGGTGAGGAGCACGCGGCCGCGTCCGGTCGGCGTGCGCAACAGGAGTTCGGCGTCCTCGCCCTCCCGGTAGAGGGACCTGGCGCTCACGAGCCGGACGTCGCGCAGCGGATCCTCGGCCGGGCCGCTCACCTCCAGATCGGTGAAGGCGGTCACCAGGTGTCCCTGTTCGTCGGCGCGGTGCCAACGCAGCCGGTAGCGGCCCGGCGTCTCGATCACCAGGCGCAACTCGGCCCGGCCATCGGCCCCGGTGCTCAAGGGGTGGCGCTGCTCCACGACCTCTTCCTCGGCGTAGGCGACGGCGTCGCCGGGCCGCCCCCGCGGCCCGGGGAGCGGCCGGCGGCGCAGGGCCGCCACCCGCACCTCGCCGCTGCGGCGCACGGGGCGCTCGCGCGCGTCCACCGTGAGCACCTCGACCGCCACCTCCTGGCGCGGGCGCACCACCTGCCGATCCACGCGCACCGCCGCCAGGTGGTCGGCCCGAAGGACGGGGATCCGGTCCTCGTCGACGATCCAGCGGCCGGTCACGTCCTGGGCGGCGACGCGCACGAGGTACTCGGAGTCCTCGTCGAGGCGCTCGGCCACGAAGTCGATCGCCCCCGCCCCGGCCGCGTCGGTGACGAGCGTGCCCGCGGTCACCCGCGTCATCCCCTGGGTGGTCGTGCGGGCGGCGGGGTCCTCGGGCTCCCCCCCGAGGTACCAGGCGTAGTCGTCGGCCGCCGGCGCGGCGTAGACCCGCGCGCGGCGCCACACCTCGTAGGCGACGCGCGCGCCCGCGACGGGGCCCCCGAAGGCGTAGGCAAGACCCAGGCGGGCCTCGACGCGCTCGCCCACCCGGTACGACCCGCGACCCGGGGTGACCGTGATCGTGAACTCGGGCTTGAGGAACTCCTGCACCTCGAACGCGCCGCGCCAGGTGCCGTAGGGTTCCACGTCGAGCTGGAGGTGCCAGGTGCCCAGCGGGGCGCGCTCGTCGATCCGCAGGCGGCCGGCGAACGTTCCGAACGCGCTGGAGACCACCGGCTCGGTGCGCAGCGCCTGTCCGCGGGCGTCCAGGACCGTGAGCCGGCCGGGGCGCTCGCGCGGCGGGAGGTAGCCTCCGCCCTGCGCCTCGAGGAACACGGCGCGCCAGGCCACCTCGCTCCCCGGCCGGTACACCGGGCGGTCGGTGGCCAGGTGCGCCTTGCTCGAGAACCCCGCCGCCACGACCGGGCCGGCGGCGATCTGGGTCGCGGCCGCGCCCGACTCGGCCACCACCATCACGTGCGCGGCGTCGCTCCCCACGGGCCCCTGCCAGACGCCGTCAGGGCCGGTGGTCCCCACCACGCCCTGGCCGCTGGCCAGCACGCGCGCGCCGGCCACCGGGGCGTGGGTGTCGCGCTCAAAGGCCCAGACGAAGAGTTGGCGGCCGGGAGCGCGCTTGACGACGATCTCGAGGTCGCTCACCAGGAGCAGGGTCGTGGCGGTGAGGTCGGCGTCGCCGGCCACCACCACGTAGGCCCCGCGGCCCGCGACCGGGACCTCGCGCTCGGCGACGAAGAGGCGCAACGGCCGGTACCCCCCCACCTCCCAGCGCGCCGTCTGGTCGGGCTTCACGATCTCCAGTTGCAGGTCTTCCACCCCTTCGATCGAGCCCTTGCGCAGGAAGTACTCCTCGAGGCCCAGGCGGTAGACCCGCACGTCGAGCGCCTCGACGTTGCGCGTGGCCACGGAGAGCACCGGCCTGTCCCCGCTCCCGATCACGCGCTCGAGCCGCACCTCCAGGTGCTTGGCCTTGAGGCGTTCGAGCCGCGCCCGGGCCTGCGCGGCGGCGGGCGAGCGGCCGTGCGTCTTGAGCAACTCCTCGTAGCCGGCGACGGCCGCCTCGAGCTGGCCCAGGTCGTCCTCCTGCACGAGCGCGGCGAGGAGGAGCGCCGCCGGCGCCGCGCCGTCGCCGGCGTAGCGCCCCGCCAGCGCCCGCGCCTGGGCGACCGCGGCGTCAAAGCGCTTGAGTTCGCGCAGACCCTCGGCCGCCGCGAGCAGCGCGCCCGGGGCCCGCGAATCGCCCGGGTGCGCGGCGGCGAAGGCCTCGAGCGCCCGGACCGCCGCCTCGCCCTCGCCGGCCTCCTTGAGCGCAAAGCCCCGGGCGTACGCGGCCTCGATCACGCCCGCGCGCGCCTCGCCCCAGAGGTGATGGTCGGGCCAGGCGGCAAGGAACGCGTTCCATTCGGCCACCGCCTCCTCGAAGCGCCCCGCCTGGCGCAGGGACACGCCGGCCTGGTACCGCGCCTCGGGGGCCTCGGGGGCCTGGGGGAAGCGCTCGGCGAGCGCGCGCCACTCCACGGCGGCCTTGAGCGGTTCACCCTGGCGCACATGGGCCTCGGCCAGGGCCCGTTGCGCGGCCACGGCCCCGGGCAGGTCGCGGTACTCGGCGACCGCCCGGCGCAGGTAGCCGACGCCTTCCTCGAAGGCGGCGGGCGAAGCGGCGTGGGCCAGCCGCTCGCGGGCCAGGAGTACCAGCGCCTCCAGGTGGGCCGGCCCCGGCGCGAGCGCACGCAGCGCGAGGAGCAGGTCGGCGCGCGCGGCCGCCGTCTGGCGGGCGGCCAGCCGGGCCCGGCCCCGCCCGAGGAGTTCGAGCGCCCCGGCGCGCCAGGCCTCGGGGACGGGCTCGTCTTCGGCGGGCAGTTCGTCGAGCCCCCGTTCGGCGAGCAGCGCGCCCCAGGCTAGGGCCGCCTCGCTTGCGCGCCCCAGTTCCTCCAGGATCCGGGCGCGGGTCTCGCGCGCGCGGTGCGCGTCGGGTGCGGGCAGGCCCACCGCCAGCGCCCGGTCGACCTCGGCCAGCGCCCGCGGCAGGTTGCGGGTGCGGGTCGGCCGGCCCAGGTCGTCGGTCCCGGCCACGCCCTCGAAGTCGCCCTCGGCCAGGGCCAGGTGCCGCGCCGCGATCTGCGCCCGGGCCGCGGTCGACGTCGCGGCCTCGACGCGCTCGCGCAGGGCCGCGGCGGCCTCGCCGGCCGCCCCCAGCGCCGCGTGGGCGTCGGCCGCCAGGTGGCGCATGCGGCCGGCCCAGGCGCTTTCGCCGTGCGCGCGCAGGAAGTCGCTCGTCGCCGCCAGCGCCGCGCGGGCCTGGCGGGCTTCGAGCAGCGCCCGGGCCTCCAGCACCCAGGCCTCCGCGGCCAGCGGACTCGACGCGTGGGCCAGGCGGAAGGCCCGCAGCGCCCCGGCGGCCTCCTCGTAGCGCCGGTCGCGCAGCGCCTCCTGGGCCGCGCGAAAGGCCTCGCGCATGACGGCGGGCTCGTCCGCGGCGCCGGGCAGGGCGAGGGCGAGCACGACGAACAGGAACGACAACAGGCGCGGGGCGGAACGCGGCATGGGGGCTCCTTCGCCCGGCGGGGTGGGGCCGGCGGGCCTGCCGGCACGCTACCGCGGCCGCCGAGGGGGGCCCCACGCGCGCGGGGCGGGGCGCGCGGGCGCACCTCCGGTTGGACACGGCGCGGCGGGGGTGGTTCCATCCCCCGGTGCCCCGGCCCGCCCTGCCCCCCCGCGGCCTGCTCAACCTGCTCGCCGTGGCGGCGCTGCTGCGGGGCGTCGGCTTGGGGGCGCACCCCCTTTGGCTCGACGAGGGCGCGACCTGGGCGTGGGCCACGCGCCCGACCTGGGGCGGGACGATCCTCGCCGAGTCCAACCACCCTCCGGTGTGGTGGATCGTCACGCGGCTGTGGGTCGCCGCCTTTGGCGACTCGGAGGCGGCGCTGCGGGCGCCCGCCGCCATCCTCGGGGTGGTGAGCGTGTACCTGGCTTGGGGCCTGGGGCGCCGGCTCCTGGACGGCGCCTGGCGCCCCGCGCGCGGCGGCTTCCACGCCGCGGAGGATCCGGGCGACGGCGCCCGGGCGGCGCTGTGGTTCGCCGGCGCCGTCGCGCTCTCGACCTATTTCACCGAGTACGCGCAGGAGGCGCGCATGTACAGCGCGCTGATCGCCGAGGCGCTGGGCTTGAGCCTCGTCTACCTGCGGTGGCTCGACCGGCCGGGGCGGGGGCCCCTCGTCGCCTACGCCCTGCTCGGCGCCCTCGCCCTCTACACGCACTACTTCGCGCTCTGGGTCATCCTGGCCCACGGCCTGCACGCCCTGTGGATCGCGCGCGTGGCACGGGCGGGGGGCGCGCGGCTCGCGGTGCGTCCGTTCCTCGCCGCGATCGTGGCCGCGGGCCTGCTCTTCGTGCCCTGGTTCCTCTACGTCGTCACCCACCCCCAGCGCGTCGCGACGGGCGAGCCGTACGAGCCCTTCTCGCGCCTGCTCTACGTGCTCTGGCGCATCGGCGCGGGTCCGGGGCTCGTGGTGATCGATCGGGCCCGGCTGGACGAGGGCCCCGAGGCGGTGTTCGGCGAGGAGTGGCCCGTCGTCGGGCTGACCGCGCTGCTGTGGTTTCCGTCGCTCGTCGCGGGGGTCCTCACCCTGCGCTCGCGCCCGGGCGCGGGCCGCTTCGTGCTGGCGGGCCTCTTGGCGCCGATCGCGTTCGTGCTCCTGATCTTCCCGTGGGTGCAACTGATCCACGAGCGCTACCTCGTGTTCCTGGCGCCCTGGTTGTGGCTGCTCGCGGTGCTGGGCGCCTTGGGGCAGCGCGGCGCCCGGCGCGCCGTGCTCGCAGGGAGCCTGGGCCTGCTGCTCGCGCTGGGGCTGGTGGCCTACCACGCCGCGCCGGTGGGGCTCACGCCGCTCGGTCCCGAGCGATCGCTGGCGGGCCGCCCGTTGCCGGGGCGGATGGGCAGCGACCCCGGGGAGTGGCTCGCGGTGCTGCACCACGGGCACGTGTACGGCAAGGAGCCGTGGCGCGCGGCGCACGCCTTCGTCGCGCAGCACGCGCAAGCCGCCCCGGGGGCCGGCGAGCCGGCCGACCTGGTCCTGCTCCATCCCTGGTACCTGCGCACCGTCTGGGGCTACTACGACCGGGGCCGGCTGCCGCTGGTGGAGTTGCCGGAGGAGACCCTGGACCGGGAGGCGTTCGAGGCGCGCTACGGCGCGGCCATCGCGGCGGCGGGGCGTGTCTTCGTCGTGCTCGCGCACGAGGAGACGAAGGACCGCGACCACTACTTCCGGCTGGCCCAGGCCACGGCGTTTGCGGCGTGGATCCCGCAGGGCGCCCGGCGTCTGGACTCCGTCCCCCCCATCCTCTTCGACCGCTCCTGGGGCGTACGGGTGGGCATCCTCAACCGCCGGGAGTCCCCGTAGGATTCCAGCCCCCCCGGAGCCGCCCATGCCGAGGCGAAGGCCCGCGCGCCGCATCGCGATCCTGACCGCCGGCGGCGACTGCCCCGGCCTCAACGCCGTCATCCGCGCGGCGGCCCGCACGGCCTGGGCCGCCCACGGCTGGGAGGTGTTCGGCGTGCGCAACGGCGCCGAAGGCCTCCTGGAGCCGCGGGGTCGCGGCCTGCGGCGGCTGGCGCCCCGCGACGTGGCGGGCATCCTCCCGCGCGGGGGGACGATCCTCGGGGCGAGCAACCGCTGCGACCTCTATGCGGTCCCCGACGCCCGGGGCCGGCCCCGCGACCGCTCCGGCGCCGCGCTCGCCCTCCTGCGCCGGCGCGGGATCGACGCGCTGGTCGTCGTGGGCGGCGACGGGTCGATGCGCATGGCGGAGCGCCTCTTTCGCCAGGGTCTGGCGGTCGTCGGCGTCCCCAAGACGATCGACAACGACGTGTGGGGCACCGACCGGACCTTCGGCTTCGACACCGCCGTCGAGATCGTGACCCAGGCGATCGACCGCCTGTACACCACGGCCGAGAGCCACCACCGCGTGATGCTCGTGGAGGTGATGGGCCGACACTCGGGCTTCATCGCCCTGCACGCCGGGCTGGCCGGGGGCGCCGAGGTCATCCTGCTGCCGGAGATCCCGTTCGACCCGCGGCGCATCGCCGCCAAGGTCGAGGCCCGCGCCCGGCGCGGGCGCAACTACAGCATCGTGGTGGTGGCCGAGGGCGCCCGCGCCGCGGGCGGGCACCTGGTCTTCCGTGAGGGGGACGGGGGCGACGAACTCCACAGCCGCCTGGGCGGGGTCTCGGCGGAGGTGGCCGACGCCCTGCGCGCGCTCACGCGCCTGGAGGTGCGGCACATCGTCCTCGGGCACGTGCAGCGCGGCGGCACGCCGACGGCCTACGACCGCATGCTGGCCTCGTGGATGGGGCAGCACGCCGTGTCGATGCTGGCCCGCGACGAGGGGGGCGCCATGGTGGCGCTGCACGGGACGGAGTTGCGCTCGGTCCCGCTCGAGGCCGTGGTCCAGGGCGTGCGGCGGGTGGAGGTGGACGGAGCCCTGGTGCGCGCCGCGCGACAGATCGGGGTATCCTTCGCCGCCGCAGACGGCGGCGACGACCCTCCCGGACCCCCGGGGAAGCCGACGCGATGAGGCCGATCGACCTGCACGCCCACACCTGGTACTCCGACGGCACGCACTCGCCCACGGAGCTGGTTGCGCTGGCCGCCGAGGCGGGGCTCGCGGCGCTCGCGGTCACGGACCACGACACGACCGAAGGCCTGGCCGAGGCGCGCCGGGCGGGCGTCGCACACGGCCTGGAAGTCCTCTCCGGCTGCGAGATCTCGACGGCGGTGCCCGCCTCGGTGGTGCACATCCTGGCGTATGCGTTCGACGAGCAGGACGCCCCCTTCCAGGCGCTGCTCGCCCGCGTGCGCGCCGACCGGGACCGACGCAACGAAGCGATCCGCGCCCGCCTGGACGCGCTGGGCGTGCCCGTCAGCGACGCGGAGGTGCGCCGGGAGGCCGTCGGGCGGGTGGTGGCCCGGCCGCACTTCGCGGCGGCCATGGTGCGCAAGGGCTACGTGGAGCACGGGCGCGAGGCCTTCGACCGATTCCTGCGCGACGGCGGCCCCGCCTGGGTGCGGGTTTCGATGCCCGACCCCGAAGAGGCGATCCGCGCCACGGTCGCGGCCGGCGGCGTCGCCGTCCTCGCCCACCCCCGTCAGATGGGCCTGGAAACCGAGCGGGCCTACCGGGAGGTGGTCGCGCGCCTGGCGGCGGCCGGGCTCGGGGGCGTGGAGGCCGACCACCCGAGCCACGACGCCAACTGGCGCCAGCGCTTCCGCGCGCTGGCCGACGAACTCGGGCTGGTCGCCACCGGCGGGAGCGACTTCCACGGCCGTGCCAAGCCCCACGTGCGCCTCGGCGTCGGCGATGGCACGATCCAGGTGACCTACGACACCTGGGAGCGGCTGCGCGCGCGGGCGGGGCGCGGGACGGCGTGAGCGGGCTCTGGCCGCTGGTCCGGGCGGCGCCCCGCCACGCGCTCTCGCGCGCCGCGGGACGGCTGGGGCGCTGCCCCGCGCCCCGCTGGATCCTCACCCCGGTGCTCGCCGCCTACGCGCGGGCCTACGGCGCCGACCTGGGCGAGGCCGAGCGCCCCATCGGGGCGTACGCGACGTTCCTCGACTTCTTCACCCGCCGCCTCAAGCCGGGCGCCCGCCCCTTGCCCGAAGACCCCCGGGCGATCGCGTCGCCGGCCGACGGGCGGGTGCAGGCCGCGGGCCGGATCCACGCCGGAACCCTGCTGCAGGCCAAGGCTGTCCGGTACCGGGTGGCCGACCTGCTGGGTGACGCCGGCGCCGCGGCGGCCCTCGCCGGGGGAGAGTACCTCGTGGTCTACCTGGCCCCGGGCGACTACCACCGCTTCCACTGGCCCCTGGACGGCACCTTCGACGTCCTGATCCACCTTCCCGGAGACCTGTGGCCGGTCAACGAGCGCGCCGTGGACGCTGTGCCCGGGCTGTTTGCGCGCAACGAGCGGGTCGTCCTGCTGGGCCGCACGGCGCACGGGGCGCCGTTTGCCTTCGTCGCCATCGGGGCGCTCAACGTGGGGTCGATCCGCCTCGCGGTCGCGCCCGTGCGGACGAACCGCGTCGAGTGCGGCCGCCCGCGGCGGCGCCGGCTCACCGGTGCCCGGGGCCGGCGCGGCGACGAACTCGGATGGTTCGAGTTCGGATCCTCGCTCGCCCTCCTGTTGGGCCCCGGGGCGGGGACGCTGCTCCCCTTCGCCGCGGGGGCCCGCCTGCGCGCAGGACAGCCCGTCGGAGTTCAGGAGACCGGGATCTCGACGGCGGCGCTCCCCCCCTCCGCCAGTTCCACCTGAACGCTGCCCAGGCGCCCCTCGCCGTCGAGCGCCGTCACGCGGTGCGGCCCCGCCGCGAGGCCCCGCAGGCAGAAGCTGCCGTCGGCATGGGCCTCGACGGTGAGCGCGCTGGGCGGAATCGGCCAGGTCGCGCCCAGGCGCCGCCAGGCGACCCGCACGGGCGCAACGGCCGGCGGGTCGCCCCGCACCACCCCTTCGATCACGGCGCCGCGCGCCAGGAGCGCGAGTTCGACGATCGGGGCCGGTTCGCCTTCGCGCACCTCGATCGCGTCGCTCGTGACGGGCAGGAAGGGACTGGCCCAGGCGGTGGCGCGGTACCACCCGGGACGGATGCTCCAGAGCAGGAGCCGGTTCTTGAGCGTGCGGGCCACGTGGTCGCGCGCCCAGCCGGCCTGGGTCTGGCGTTCGAGGACGACGTGGCACAGCCCCGCCGGTGCCAGGTCGGCCGGGGTGCGCACCACCACGAGTACCCCCTGCGGACGCGCGAGCCGAACGGTCAGTTGGTCCGTGTCTACGGGCACGGCCAGGACGCGCGCGCCCACGGTGCCCAGGCTGAAGCGCAGGTCGTACCGGCCGTGGCCCAACCCCGTCACCGCGAAGCGCCCGTCGCCGTCGGTGAGGACCGGCAGGAGGTCGAGTCCGGGTGCGCCGCCGGTGCTGGCCACGGCCTCCACGCGCACGCCGACCAGGGGTCCCCCCTCGGTGTCGGTGACGACACCCGAGATCACGCCGCCCTCCGGGGAATCGTCGACGCCTTCGCCGGGCCGTTCGCCCGCCAACTCGCCTGGGATCGCGCCCATCGCTGGGACCCCTCCCTTCGAGGCCCACCACCTCCAGGGCGAGGATACGCCGGCGCCCGCGGCCTGACCCGCCCGGCTCCGGGCGTTCCGGGCGTCCGGGGGGGGACGGCGCGGGACCGTCGCGACCACGGTTGCGGCCCGGGACCCGCCGGCCGGGGCGCGCCCCCGGGCCGGGGCGACGAGGGCCGCGCAGCCCGCGGGACCGGGCTTCGTGACCGGTCCGCCACCGCGCCCCCCCACGGCGCGCTCCCGCAGGAAGGCGGGCCCCTGCCCCGGGCCGCGGGCGGGAACGTGCGCCGCCGAAAGTGGGTGGCCGCATGCGGGGCGCGCTACCGTGGCCGCCCCTTCCCGGAGTCGCCCATGTCCGCCCCCGCCGTCGTCCGCGTCGCGCCGAGCCCCACCGGGGACCCGCACGTGGGGACCGCCTACATCGCCCTCTTCGACCACGTGTTCGCGCGGCGCACGGGAGGTCGCTTCATCCTGCGCATCGAGGACACCGACCAGACGCGCTACGACGCCGGCTCGGAGGCCCAGATCACGGAGAGCCTGCGCTGGCTCGGCCTCACCTACGACGAGGGGCCGGACGTGGGAGGGCCCAACGGCCCGTACCGCCAGAGCGAGCGCACGGCGATCTACCGCCGGCACGTCGAGCTGCTCCTCGAGTCCGGCGGGGCCTACCGCTGTTTCTGCACCCCCGAGCGGCTCGAGGACCTGCGCCGCGCCCAGCGCGCGCGCAAGGCGCCTCCGGGCTACGACGGCCTGTGCCGCGGGCTGCTCCCCGAAGAGGTGCGCGCGCAGGTCGAACGCGGCGTGCCGCACGTCGTGCGCCTCAAGGTGCCCAAGGATCGCACGGTCGAGTTCGAAGACCGCCTGCGGGGCCGGGTGGCCATCGAAGGCCACACGATCGACGACCAGGTGCTGCTCAAGTCGGACGGGTTCCCGACCTACCACCTGGCCAACGTGGTGGACGACCGCCTCATGGAGGTCACGGACGTGATCCGCGCCGAGGAGTGGATCACCTCGACCCGCGGCCGGTGACTACATTCACATCGTTCCCGAGGATTTGCTCGAACCCGGCACGGACTACACGGTTCGGGTCGAGACTGCGTACGAAACGGGCGGCTATCGTGTCGGCAATCTACGCTTTGGCGGAAGGGTGGCGGGCGGCGCGTCCACCGCCCTTACGTTGCATGTGGCGGCGCGCGACGTTGATCGGTTTCCGCTGCATACTGCCGAGAACTACGTGAGCGCGCTCGAATTCACGCGGCTTGCCGTGCCCGTGCCCACGATGATGCCCAGCCTCAACCAGATCGGATTCGATTACGCCGAGATGATCCTTGGCGCCGCGGCCGTGAGCGAGCCCGACCCGAGTGGACGCGGCAATTGCGTCGTCTGGACCATCGGTGGCCGCATTGACGAACGCGGCAACCTTGTGCCCAACGTCATGCAGGGTGTGAACACGGAAACCGACTTCACGTTCCCGTTCAATGGCCGCTATTCCGGCAACGATTTCATTCTCGAAGCGCGGAATATCACGCTCGGCGTCACCGGTATCGACATCCCGTTCCGCAGACTCGAACTGCGCGGGCGCCTTGGCGCAGATGGCCGCGTACTGCCCGGCGCAACCGCCTACGCGGAAACGCAAGCGTTGTCTGTGCCGACCTACGGCCCGCTACTCGTTCTCGCCGGGCTTGCCAATAATTTTTGGGAGAAGTTGCTGGTCGTGGGCACATACGTGACACGCTCCTACGACGGCCGCGGTACGGCCAATCTGCGGCCCGAGGGCGTTTCCGTCAGCGGACTCACGTACACACCGGCTGCGGACGGCACGCCCGGAAGTATCGCCGCGACGATAGCGTTAGAACCCGGCGCCAGCTACCGTGTCAGCGAGCACCGGGCCGCCATCCTCCTGCTCGACGCGAATACCGGCGCGGCGGTTCCGCTCGACTACAACCTGAACCTCCGTTGCACCCACGACGATGCCGGCCAACTGAGTACGATTGTGCTCACCATCCCTGCCGATGCAACCTTACCCCCGCACCTGCGCGCGCTCGTCATGCTCGACGTCTTTCCCTTATACCAGCAGGACATCAGCTAAGCGCCGCCGCTGCGTGTTTCACCGGACGTTTGGATTTACGGTTACTCTTCGGCGATTGCTTCCTCATACGCGGCGCGGTAACTGGATTCGGTGGCGATGTCATTGCAGAGAACGGCGATACCGGCATCGTGCAAGGTTCCGAACTGTATGCTGGCGCGTCCATTCTCAGCAGTGAGTGGCAGGGGAGAGACACCCTCGGGCGCCACGCGCAACGCCGTTTGGGGACGAATCCACTCGGGCAGCGTCACGTCGAGGGTAACGCCTTCTTTGTCCACGAAGGGGTAGGCCTCGGGATGGATTTCGTAGTCCGTGTTCGTGATGCACAGGATCAGCTTGTCCCAACCAAGGAGCGGCGCGACATCGACCTTTTCCGGAGCAGCCGCTTCGAGTTGCCCGGGTTCGCTGGCCAGGAAGTCGCCGCGCAGCACACGCAGGACGCGCCCCCAATGCTGCATGGCTTCGCGCACGTCCGGATACTTGTCCGCGATCTCCTGGTCGTAATTGAACCAGAGGATGCCCTTGGCGCCCCGGCCAATGTTAAGCACGAGTTGCGCCGCCAATTCCTCGCGGGTCGGCACGGGCCGCTTCGGGCGTTCGCCCCAATTTGCAATGCCTTGCGTCCAAATCCAGATGGGCTTGGGTTCGGCGGCCATCTTGAGGTCGCGCGTATAGTAGGCGGTTTCCTCCAGGCGCGTGCCGTAGAATTTCGGCCACAGGCTGCTCGAGGGCGCCGTCACCGAGTAGTGATCCTGGCAGGCGATGTCCGGAATGGGCGCGTATTCGAAGAATTTGATGTTGCGGCACAGCGTAATGAAGGTCGGACGGGTGGTATCGTACAGGCGCACCGCCCGGTCGCAATATTCCATGATGTTTGCGGGAATCGACCAGTCCGGCTCGTCTTGGAGCATCCAGCAGATGACCGCCGGATGACCGCTCAGCTCGCGGACGCGGTCCGGGTTCACGGGTTGGCCGGTATGCACCATCGCGCGAAAGCCATACTTCGGCACGGCCTCGGTAAAGAACGGCTTATCCGGCGGACCACCTTCGACTACCGTGTCGATGTGCATCCGGTGGAGTATGTCCCACGTCTTTTCGTTGGCCGTCCATGTGCCGATAGGGAACTCATCTGGAAATGCGCGCCGGTGCGCACATATCGCCCGCTCCGCGCCGTCCTCGCCGACGGTTACGCGCACCACGAATAGGTGCGCCGACGGTAGCGGCTCCGCGAGGGTCAGCCGGCCTATCGCATGCCCTTTCGCCGGCAATTGCGCCGCACTCCATTCGACATTCACCGTCTGCCTGCCGATAACCTCGGCATTGCGAAGCGCAAACGGCGCTTCGCCCGAGTTGCGCAAATACAGCTCGAACTGCCGCATATCCGGCATGACACGGATGAACGAAACGCTTACGGGGTCTGCGCGCAGCTCGCCGGCGTATTTCGTTGTCACGCGGCCGTCTCGATCGACGTAGCTGAACTCGAATGGCTTGCCTTCCGCAAAATCCTCCGTGACGCCGTTGATTTCGAGCACGCTCGTCGCACCGGGTTCCGGCTGTTCATTCGAGCAGCGGTCCCACGCCACAAAGTGGTTGAGCCGCCAGTAGGATTCGTCATAGCCGTTCATGCGCCAGAAATGCAGATTGATCGGATCATCGCTGGCGTTCGTGAAATAAACATAGACAAGGCCGCCCTTGTTGGTGATTTCACTCTCGAACTCTTTCACTTTTTCCGCTTCCCAGCGCGCGGGCCGGTAGTGGACATAATCGACGCGAATCCGCTCCGTGCTCTTGGCCTGACGCTCCGCGCCCACCTGCGCCGTCTGAGCGCAAAGGAAGGGAGACGCGAATAAGATGCTGAACAAGACCGTGTAAACGCTTCGGTATGTCATGCTCATACTCCTGATTGGCATATCGAAATTCGATCCCGTGCCCCCCTTTCTTTATAGCAAAACTCCATGGAACCGCGCACCGGACTGGAATCGGAGGGCGATTCTGTAGTATTACCTGCCTCCGAAGCGGTTCAGGAGTCGCCCTCCAACGCGGCTGCGGCGATTCGGTTACCGATGGCGCCGGGGCAG